>JAGAQI010000058.1 GCA_017622795.1 Lachnospiraceae bacterium | reverse complement strand
TGTTGCCAGAGTATATTTAGTACCTGGTACTGGTAAGGTTACAATCAACAAGAGAGATATGGATGAATATTTCGGATTAGATACATTAAAGCTGATCGTTCGTCAGCCACTGGCTCTTACAGAGACAGCTGACAAGTACGATGTTATCACAACCGTTCGCGGCGGTGGTTTCACAGGTCAGGCTGGTGCTATCAGACACGGTATCTCCAGAGCCCTTTTACAGGTAGATGGTGATTTCCGTCCGACACTCAAGAAGGCAGGCTTCTTAACAAGAGATCCTCGTATGAAGGAAAGAAAGAAGTACGGCTTAAAGGGCGCAAGAAGAGCACCACAGTTCAGCAAGAGATAAGAATTACTTGCAAATCAAAAGCATACACACAAAGCCCTGGAGTGTTTACACTCCGAGGGCTTTTTTGTATGCTCTTGATTTAGAAGAATACAAGAATGGTGAGCAAGACACGAAGTGTCTGCGAACTTTTCTTGTATGGCAAGTAATTCTTATCAGTGTTGGGGGCGAGGAAATCCGAAGGATTTTCGAGCCTCCATCTTGCGGGTCGCAGATAACGCATATCTCTTAACGCATGGACAGATTTCCAAGAGATATTGCAAAACCTCTTCATTTGCAGTATGATATACCTAGAAAAAACTAATACTAATGTAGGAGGATTTCCCATGAAAGACACTAATTGTGCATATTGTATGCGAGGCGAACTTTTAGACAAGTTTGGTATTTTTATCTGTGATCTTCAGGTCAGCAGTCTGATTTTATTTAAGGAGCAGAGTAAGCCGGGCCGTGTGATTGTAGCATATAAGGATCATGTCAGCGAAATCGTAAATATTTCCGAGGAAGAGCGTAATTTGTTTATGGCAGATGTTACCCGTGCGGCAAAGGCGCTTCATGCTGCTTTTAAGCCAAACAAGGTGAATTACGGCGCATATGGCGATACCGGTTGCCATCTTCACATGCATCTTGTACCAAAGTACGAGGGCGGCGACGAATGGGGCGGCATTTTCCAGATGAACCCTGGCAAGGTATATTTAACTGATGCGGAATATGCGGAAATGATTGAAAAAATCAAAGCGAATTTATAATTTAAAAAGAAAGAAGAATTCCCCGATAACTTTTTGTTGTCGGGGATGTTTTTTTAGGGTATACTGGTAAAAGAGTAACATTGTGTTTTTGTAACAATATCCTAAATAATAGAAAAAGTAAGCGAGTATAATATGAGAAAAAAATCGATTCCGGGAGAAGAACTCCGGGAAGAACAAGATAAAAAGAAGAAGCACGCGCAAAAAGACATCCGTTGGGAACGTTTGGATAACACTGCCCATTTATTTCCGGCTATTGCCGGCGAAACGATGAGTAATGTATACCGCATTTGCGTGACATTAACCGAACTCATCGAGCCGGAACTGTTGCAGAAGGCTGTGGATATGGTATTGCCAAAGTTTGACGGATTTAATTTGCGTATGCGCAAGGGTGTGTTTTGGTATTATTTTGAGGAAAACGGTAAACCTGCACCAAGAGTGGTGGAGGAAACTAACTTCCCATGCCGCTATATCCGCGCCAATAAGAACAATAATTATTTGTTTCGGGTGACATATTACAAGTACCGTATTAATCTGGAGGTATTCCATGTACTTACCGATGGTATGGGTGCTATTAATTTTCTCAGGGAGTTGACCTATCAGTATTTGCGGTTGCGTCATCCGGAAATCGGAAACGTGATGAGCGATTCTCTGGCAACCCATACCTCCATGAACCGGGAGGATAGTTTCCTGAAAAATTATAAAAAAGCGGCAAAGAGTGGCTATAAGAAGCAGAAGGCGTATTTAATTAAGGGAGAAAAACTGCGCAAGGGTGAGTTTGGCGTAATGCACGGATATTTAAATATTCCTCAGCTGAAAGGTGTTTGTAAGCAGTATGGGGTTAGCATTAACGAGTATCTTGTGGCAGTGTTTACCTGGAGTGTATATCAGGAATGTTTAAAAGGAATGCCCTCAAAGCTTCCGCTCCGGGTGGCGGTACCGGTAAACTTACGTCCGTATTTTGACTCCATTACAACAAAAAATTTCTTCGCCATGGTATCGGCGGAATTTCATCCGGAAAAGGATGCATATACTTTTGAGGAAGTATTGCAGGCAGTAAGAGACAGTCTGCGCAGCCAAATGGATAAAGAGCATTTGGAAAAGTTATTTTCTTATAATGTATCCAATGAGAAAATCTGGATTGCCAGGGCGGTTCCGCTTCCGCTAAAAAATGTCGCCATGAAGCATGTGTATACCGCATCGGCACTTGCCAATACTTCCACGGTAACAAACATCGGAAACATCCCGATAGAAGAGCCGTACCGTCCGTATGTAGAAATGATACTGGCTTTTCTGGCCATGTCAAAGGGTCAGGACATTAAGGGAACGGTGTGCTCCTATGGAGAAACACTGGCCTTTTCCTTCAGTTATACCTTGAAAGATGTCTCCATCCAAAGATGCTTTTTCCGAAAGCTGGCAGCAGATGGTATTGCAGTGGAAATTGATAGTAACGGAGTAAATTATGAGTAAATGTAGAAATTGTAATGTCGATATTCTGGATGAAACAGAGTTTTGCCCATTGTGTCATTCAGTGCTGGAGCAGACGGAGGAACTGGAAAACATGTATCCTGACGCCAGACTAAAGACACAAAAAATGAAATTTGCCACCCGCTTGTATCTGTTTTGTGCGCTGGTAGTGGAGTTCCTGCTTGTTGTGATTGATTTTAACGGTGAAAATCAGGTGCATTGGAGTATTTTGGTCGGATTGGGCCTGTTGTATGTATATACAGTGTTACGGTATGCGGTGCTTGGAAAGTCCGGGTATCGTGCCAAAACCATCGTACTGGTGCTGTTGGCGGTATTGCTTACCGTAGCGGTAGATTTTATTACCGGCTATCGTGGCTGGTCGGTGGATTATGTGGCATCCGGAGGGATTCTTTTAGTTGATGTCATCATCATTGTCCTGATGATATGGAACCGACGGAATTGGCAAAGTTATCTGATGTGGCAGATTGCCATGATTTTATTCAGCCTGATTCCGGCAGTACTGTATCTGGTGGGACTGGAACATAATTTTTATATGGCGTTTCTGCCGTTGATTGTATCCGCGTTTTTATTTATAGGAACCCTGATGCTGGGCGGCAGAAGAGCCGTGCAGGAATTATACAGAAGATTTCATATTTAAAATCCAAAGGTTACACGATATTTTTTATAGAGGATTGTTTAGTTCAGAATAAACGGAGAAGGAAAATGGCACAGGAATATACAAAAGAGCAACTGATACAGCAACTACAGGATATGGGAATAAAACGAACAGATAATTTGTTGGTGCATTCTTCCATGAAATCCCTTGGAGCGGTACAAGGTGGTGCTGACACGGTTTTGGATGCGCTTATGGAAGCGGTACCGGAAGGGCTGTTAATTCTACCGACCCACACCTGGAAACAAATGAGTGAAGAGTATAATATTTTTGACCCGGAAACAGAACCGGTCTGTGTGGGTATTTTGCCGGAACTTTTCAGAAAACGTCCCGGCGTATTACGCTCCCTGCATCCAACGCATAGTGTTGCTGTGTATGGCAAAGGAGCGGCGGAATATATTCGAGGTGAAGAAAACCGTACCACTCCGTGTCCGCCAAACGGTTGCTGGGGAAAACTGAAAGATAGTAAGGCTAAGATTTTACTGCTTGGCGTAACACATACAAGAAACACCTATATCCACAGTATTGAGGAGTCTTTTGAAATTCCGGAACGTTTTACAGACAAGCCGACAAGGTTTCTGGTAAAGATGCCGGATGGCAGCAGTAAGGCTGTGGATATGTACCGTCACTACAATAAAATCAATCCGCATATTTCGGAAGATTTTGATAAAATGAAAAGCGGCTATGAAAAAGCAGGTGCCACAAAAACAGTGCGGCTGGGTGATGCGGAATGCATTTTATGCGAAGCGGCAAAACTATTTGAAGTAACAGGAAGAATTCTTACGAAGGAACCAAATTGTTTCATTGAGAGAAGTGAAATTCCGGAAGAATGGTATTTGCCATAACATAGAAAGCAACAGGAGGTAAGTTGCTATGGGGTTAACATTTGATAAAAATTCTTATGAAGTAAAATCAATAACAGTAAACGGGGAAGACCTAGTATACCGTGCTTACGAAGGAATTCCTTATGTAGAAAGTCCGCAGTCGGAATTACAGGTTATAAATATCTATATTCCGGAGAAGAGTCCATATAAAGAAGGGAGAATGCCGATTTTCCTACCGAATACCGTGGGCGGTTATATGCCGGGTAAGGCGGATACACCAAAGGTATGGGAGGATGGTACGCCAAATTCCCTTGTGCAGGCATTATTGCGGGGTTACATGGTGGCAGCACCGGGCCTTCGGGGACGCGGTATGAAAAATGAAAAGGGCGAAAATATCGGTGTAGCTCCGGCTGATATTTGCGATTATAAAGCCGCCGTGCGCTACTTAAGATATAACAAAGAACATATTCCGGGAGATACCGAGAAAATTATTTCCAACGGAACCAGTGCAGGAGGCGCAATGTCTGCCCTGCTTGGAACGACAGGAAATCATCCGGATTATGAGCCGTATCTTGATGCCATAGGAGCAGTCAAGGAGCGGGATGATATTTTTTACGCTTCCTGTTATTGCCCGATTATTAATTTAGAACATGCAGATGCGGCATATGAGTGGGAATTTTTCGGTTTATGGGATTGCCATCAGGGAAAGTATATTCCGCCGGAGCATACCGGTGAAGAAGGTAAATGGGTTCCTGTAGTGCGTCAGATGACCGAGGAGCAAAAGAAAGTGTCAGAAGAATTAAAGAATCAGTTCGCTCTTTACGTGAAGAATTTGGGGCTTACAGACGCTTTGGGCGTACCTTTGGTGTTGGAAGAAGAGGGAGGTACATTGAGAGACCTTCTTTGCTGGTATATTCTTCAGTCAGCAGATGAGGCAGTGAAGCAGGGAGAAAATTTAGAGCCTTACGGATGGTTGCTTGCCCGTGGCGGCGAGATTGTTGCCATGGATTATCAAATGTATATTAAATACCGTACCCGTATGAAGGATACTCCGGCATTTGATAAATTTAACCTGACGACACCGGAAAATGAATTGTTCGGTAATACGGTTCATGAACGCCGGCATTTTACGGAATACTCTCATAAACATAGTTGCAGTAACGGAGAAATGGCAGAACCATTACAGATAAAAATGATGAACCCGATGGAATACGTATCGGATGAGCGGGCGGTTAAGGCACAGCATATCCGCATCCGCCATGGTGCAATTGACAGGGATACGTCGGTGTTTATTCCGCTGTTATTTGCAGTGCTGTTACAAAATAACGGTGTTTCTGTGGATTTAGCGTACCCATGGGGAAAATGGCACATGGGCGATTATGATTTGGAAAAGGTCTTTGACGAAGTCGATTCAATGGAGGCATACAAATGAAAAGAATTGCGATGATTACCGACGGTTGGAAGCGTATGGTAACCTATGCCTGGGTAGACGGTATGGTTCGCCGGATTCATGAATTGGATGAGGATATCTGCATTTATCAGTACAATTGTTATGGAAACTGGCGCAAAGAAAAAAAGTATAACCAGGGCGAGTATAATATTTTCCGGCTTCCGGATTTAAACGAATTTGACGGCGTGGTATTGGACTGCAATTTTACGATAGACAAAGAACGTCAGCAGGAATTATCCGCGATGCTTCAGCAGGTACAGGTTCCGGTAATCAGTATCGGACATGCTATGGAAAATTATTATTATGTAGGCGTTGATAATACAACACCGATAAAAGAAATGATGGAACACCTTCATAAGGAACATGGCTGCATGCGGTTCTTATATGCGGGCGGACCAAAGGGGCACTACGAGAATTACTCCCGCATGACAGCTTTCAAAAGTTATATTTTGGAACATGGTCTGATGGAACAGGACACCTGGTTCGGGGATTATGAATATGCTACCGGTGTAAAATTTATGGACCGGTTTGTGAAGGAAGCCATTCCGTTTCCGGATGCGATTGTGTGTGCCAATGATAATATTGCGGCCGGAATATGTGCCCGGGCAGAGGAACTGGGATTCAATGTACCGGAGGATTTTTTAGTAACCGGTTTTGATAATATGGAAAAAGCGGCTTACTTTTATCCGCAAATTTCAACCATTACCAATGACCGTGGTAAAATTGCAGCTTCTGTAGTGGATATATTACATAAGCTGTGGGCGGGGGAACAGGTGGAAAGTTTTACTTTTGTTCCGACAGAGTGTGTGTTTGGAGAAAGCTGTGGCTGCGAAAATAATGGCAAGATAGACTATCGCAGACATATCAGAGGTCATATCCAGTATAATATCCGTGCGCAGGTAGAGGATGAACAGCGTGTGGAAATGGAAAGCCGGATGTCGGAGAGCACAGACTTTTACGGTATTTTTCATGCAATGTCCCAATATATAATCAATCATGACAGTGATGCCTTTTATGCAGTAATCGACAAACGGTTATGGGATGGGATTGATGAAAGAAAACTGGCATGCAAAGGTTATCCGAAAGATCAAATGGTAGTTGTCTATGCAGCGGAAGGCAGTACAATATTAAATTTTGAAAGTGTAGAGGCAATGAATGAACATTTGGCAAAGGCAGGTCGGGGAGATGCTTATATGTTCACGCCGTTACACTTCCATCAGTATACGGTAGGATATACTATCGTAAAAAATGCCAGATTTTTATATGTAGATCCTTATTTTTATGATATTCAAAACGGTTGTGCCAGGGCAATGGAAGCAATGTTTAAACAGCTTCAGTTAGAAAAAATTAACCGGAGACTGGAGGAAGTGTATAACAAGGACCCTATGACCGGATTGTATAACCGGCTTGCCTATACAGAGATGATAGGACCGGCGTTTAAGAAGTATCACGGTGAAAAGGTGGCTTGCTGTCTTGCTTTTTTTGATGTAAACTATTTCAAGGAAATCAATGATTCCATGGGTCATGAATTTGGTGATACCATATTAAAGTGTATTGCAAAAATATTAACGGATTTGCAACCGGAGCAGGGGTATTCCTACCGCTTCGGAGGAGATGAGTTCGTCGTGTTCTTTCCGTATGCCACAGAGGAAAAAGCGGATGCTTATTGCAAGGCCGTGTTGGAAGAGGTGGAGCGTTCCGGAATTTCCGTTAGTGTGGGCAGGGTAGTTACAAATCCGGAAGCGGATGTTACGTTGGATGATTATCTGGCACAGGCGGATGTGTTAATGTATGAAATGAAAAATGCAATAAAAGCAAAACGGTAGTTGAAGTTTTGTTGAGGTTCGTCTGATAAAGTGTTATTTGTGAAATTAGAGGGATTATCCCGAATAATGCAGAAAGAAGAGGGAGAATAATGAAAAAAGTAGCCATTATCGCAGATACAACCTGTGATTTATCCATTGAGTTAAAAGAAAGATATCAAATTAAGACCTTTCCGTTACATATTCATTTAGGAGACAAGGAATATTCGGATGGAGTAGACATTTCGCCGGATGATATTTACCGCTGGTCTGATGAAAACAAAGCAACTCCGAAAACATCTGCGATTTCGCCGGCAGAAGCTACAGATGTAGTGGAGGAGGCATTGAAAAATGCAGAGTCGGTTATTTGTTTTTGTATATCCGACCAAATGTCATCTACAGGAAATGTTCTTCGTCTGGCAGTACAGGAGCTGGAAGCGGAAGACAAGGTGTTTATAATTGATTCCAAAAGTTTATCTACGGGAATCGGTCTTCAGCTGATTGAAGCTGCAATTATGGCAGAACAAGGAATGGAAGCAAAAGACATTGTGGAAAAAATTCAGAACATTACACCAAGAGTTAGAGCAAGCTTCGTGGTAGACACACTTACCTATCTTCATCGCGGCGGCCGTTGCAGCGGTCTTGCAGCACTGGCAGGAGGTGCTTTGAAATTACATCCGCTTATTTCTGTTATTGACGGAAAAATGTTGCCGGGAAAAAAATATCGTGGTAAAATGAACCGTGTTATCATTGAATACGTGAAAGACATGGAAGAAGAGCTAAAACTTGCAAAAGCAGATAGGGTGTTCATTACCCATTCCGGTTGTGATGAAGAAATTATTGAAGCAGTCCGTGCGGAGCTTACTGCGTTGAACCGCTTTGAAGAAATTCTTGTTACCCGTGCCGGAAGTGTAATTACCAGCCACTGCGGTCCGGGAACTCTGGGGGTTCTGTTTATTGCAGGAGAATAAAGAGGTAAGGTAAGTGAATCAGCGGAAGGAACAAATGAAAAAGTATACGGGAGCTTGTGTTGTGCTGCTTCTGGCATTGTTGAGTTTTGTAGGGCTGGCTGTTCAGGTTTGGTCTGACCGGAATCACGAGGTTTTTTTGGAAATTACAGCAGACAAAGAAGCTCCGCAGGAAGTTTCCGTATGGATTGAAGTAACGAAGTCCTGGCAGGACGTAAATAAAATAGGTTTGGGACCTTGTTACGGTGCCCAGTACGACGGCTTTGTACAGAACCACATGAAGAATACAGCTCTGATGGATTGGGAGTTGGAAATTCTATTACCTGCAGAAGCAAAAATTGACAGTTCCTGGAACGGTGAATATATCAAGGAAAACGGAAAAATTTATTTCAAACCGCAGGAAGACCTGGACATTGCCTGGGTAAAGCCGGATGCAACAGAAGGCTTCGGTTTTATTGTATATTCTTACAAAGTATTGGAATTGACTGACTTTGTGGTGCGTGGCCATAAGTATGCGCCGATTGCTTCCTATCCTTTGTTGTATGTAGCTTTGGTTTTGCTGGTGACAGGATGTATTGTTCTGGCATGGCAGATTACCTTCGCCGTGCGGACAAGAAAGCTGGAGCAGCGTCGTATTAATGATGAAAAAATTATTGTAGAAACCATGCTTACCTTGGCAAACTTTATCGATGCAAAGGATGAATATACCCGCGGTCATTCTACCAGAGTATCTGCCTATTCGGTTAAGCTGGCAAAGAAAATGCACCTGGAAGAAGATGAAATCCGGCAGTTGGGTTATATAGCCCTGATGCATGATTGCGGAAAAATGGGAATTCCGGACAACATATTAAATAAGCCGGGAAAACTGACGGAGGAAGAGCGCGCTGTGATGGAACAGCACACTGTACTTGGCGGTAAAATTTTGGAAAATATGACCGCTGTTCCGGGCATCCGGGATGGTGCCCTGTATCACCATGAGCGTTACGACGGCAAGGGATATCCGGAAGGATTAAGCGATACAGACATTCCTCTGTATGCCAGAATCATTTGTGTAGCAGATTCCTTTGATGCTATGAACAGTGACCGTTGTTACAGAAAACGTCTTCCGATGGAAGAAATTAAAAAGGAATTGAGAGAAAATGCGGGACTGCAGTTTGATCCGGAAATTGTCAAATATATGCTTCGCATTATTGATGAAAAAGACCTGATGTAGAAGTATTAAGAAAAGAAAAAGCTTTACATGCGTAATTGTGCGTGTAAAGCTTTTATTGTGTGCGCCTAGCGGCGCACGTTTCTAACGGGTGAAAGTCCCTAATCCGCCCTAGTAGTGGGAAGGATACAGCCAAGACCAAGGGTGTTCATCGTGAGGTGAAATCTGAAGGAAGGTGGAGGCAAATCTCTGGTCTGA
>JAGAQI010000057.1 GCA_017622795.1 Lachnospiraceae bacterium | reverse complement strand
TACGCCTACATCCGCAAAGCTTAGGATGCATCGTTTCCTACATAGTCGATGCCAGGGTCCTAGCGTGTAGGTGCGCCAGGTCTGACAGCTGCCATATTAGGCAGCGAGTGCTAAATTATCTTCAGCGTTTATTTTTTTTTGGAGTTTTTAGGTGGTCCCCGCCACCAATGGCTTCCGTAACTTCAAAATCCCCGTCGAAACCAGTACAAGCCCTGGTTTAAGTTACTGCTGATGAGATAACTATATCATAAATAATTTTTCAAATCAAGGTTAAAACCATGATATTTTGATGACAAATTTGTGGCAAAAATGCCAGGATTTAGCACTGTTTGCTTTTATCAAATCTGCTGAATCGCCTGAATCAGTGCAGGTACCAGCTGCTTTTTACGGGATACTACACCCGGAAGTTCAATGCATCCGTCAATTCCCACATGACCGTAAAGCACCTCTAGAATGCTGTCCACATCCTCTCCGGCATAAAGCAATGTGGTAGATTCCTTCACAATATCGGTAGCCATGAAGAACACCATTTCTACATGTTGATTCTTTCTAAATTGTTCCAAGCAAGGCTTTAAGCGTGCGCCCAGCATCTTAAGCTCCTCTTCGTTTAAGGAAGTAATCTGGCTGATACCGAAGGAAACATCATCTGCGGAGAACTTTTTAAAATCCTGGAAGAAAATTTCCTCTTCGGATTTTTTACGAAGGTTGCTGGCTGCAAGGAACATTTCGTTGGCATAGGATTCCACATCGATGCCTGCAATTTGTGCTAGACTCTCCGCCGCCACTTTATCCACAGGAGTACAGGTTGGAGAACGGAACATCAGGGTGTCGGAAAGAATCGCGGAACAAAGAAGTCCGGCAATCTTTTTGGATACAACTACCCCGCTTTCCTGGTACATCTGATAAATGATGGTCGCAGTACAACCCAACGGCTGATTACGGAAAAACACCGGAGTAATGGTCTCCATGGTGCCAAGACGATGATGGTCGATAATCTCTAAAATCTCGGTATTTTCCACACCGTCCGCCGCCTGGCTCTTTTCGTTGTGGTCCACTAAGATGACCTGTTTTTTCTTCATGTCTAACAGGTTTCTGCGGGAAATCATACCGCGGTATTTGCCCTTGGTATCTAAAATCGGGAAGTCACGAGTGCGCTTCTTTGTCATAACTTCTTTAATTTCTTCCACAAAATCCGTGGTAAGGAACTTATCGATTTTGTCCTTAATCATAAAGTGTGCTACCGGCATACTCTGGTTGATAAGACGCGCCACAGTATACGTATCGTGTGGTGTGGAAAGTACGGTACAGCCCTTTGCCTCCGCCATTCTGCAAATGGTAAGGGATGCCTTGGCTCCCTCACAGATGATAATACAGCCCGCATTCATTTCAATGGCACACAGCTGGGTTTCATAGCGGTTACCGGTAATTACCAGATCATTCTTTTCAATGTAGCCTTCCATTAAATCAGGATTTGCTGCAGCCACCAAAACCTTGCCCGCATCGAAAATAGCGTTCTCGTCTCCCACCACGAGCTCTGCATCCAGAGTTTCAATAATGTTGTGATACGAAGTTTTTGCCTTGGCCAAAATACTGCTGTCATACACGTCCATGTAGGATGTGGCAATGTCGCCGATGGTAATCAGACCTTCCAGATAGCCGTCTGCAGTTGTAATCGGCAGGGTAACTACGTTTTTCTCTTTCATTAAGGTATAGGCCTTCTTCAAGGAAATACTGCCTGCTACACCCTCAATTTCACGGATTTCGATATCCTTTACCTGGGTACCCACGTCTTCTACCAGTTCCGGCACATCTACCTTAAAATGCTTCAATACAAATCGGGTTTCTGCATTGATGGCACCGGCACGGCGCGGCACATACAGGTCGGTATTACCAAGCCGGTTCTTTAACTCCGCATAGGCAATGGCGGAGCAAACAGAATCGGTATCCGGATTTTTATGACCGATAACGGTAATTTTTCTTTTATGTGTTGTCATAATAGATTTATTCCCCTATTCTTTATCCAAGATTTCTAATCTTAAATTCCTTTTCTGCTTCTCTCTTCATGTCCTTTTTCGCAAGGCTGTCACGCTTATCGTAAAGCTTTTTACCTCTGGCCAGACCTACTTCCACCTTAACAAGGCCACCTTTTAGATACACCTGCAACGGTACTAAAGTTAAGCCCTTTTGCTGAAGCTTACCGTTTAATTTGTTGATTTCGTACTTATGCATGAGAAGTTTTTTGATACGCATCGGATCTTTGTTGAAGATATTACCCTTCTCATAAGGACTGATATGCATACCATAGATAAACACCTCACCGTCCTCAATTTTAATATAGGACTCCTTGATGCTGCACTTACCCATACGGATGGATTTTACCTCCGTACCGTGGAGTGCCACGCCTGCCTCGTATTTATCTTCGATGAAGTAATCAAAATATGCCTTTTTGTTGTTGGCAATCAGTTTAAAACCATCCTTTGCCATACAATCCTCCTTGATTCTATGTAGGCGCCCGAAAGATTTTGCTTCGGGCATTGTTATTATTGATTTTCTAATATAGCTTACCTTTTAAACGGCAGAAAGTCAACGGTTTTTAAAAGTTTATCCACGGAAAGTACCATTATGGTGATATGCTGGCCAAGACGGTAAACCTTATGGAACCGGTCTCCCACCAACTGATAGTTCTGCTCGTCAAAGCGGTAAAAATCATCCTGAATGTTTTCCAGACGGATAATTCCCTCCACCGTATTCGGAAGTTCCACATAAATCCCCCAATTGGTAACTCCGGAAATCACACCGTCATACACTTCACCGACACGGCGCTCCATGTATTCCACCTTTTTCATTTTTTCCACATCACGCTCCGCTTCCTCTGCGGTACGTTCGGTTTTGCTGGACTGGGCTGCAACTTCCTCTAAAAATTCCAAATAATGTTCTTTTCTTTCCTCGGTTAATCTGCCGTTTAGGTTGTCCTTAATAATGCGGTGAATCTGTAAGTCAGGATACCGACGGATTGGGGAGGTAAAGTGGCAGTAATATTTCACCGCCAGACCAAAGTGGCCTTCACACTCCGTGGAATACTTCGCCTGCTTCAGGGAACGCAGGGTTAATCTGGAAATTAACGGAGCCTCATCTTTACCCTCCAGAGAATCCAAAAGCTTTTGAAGCTCCTTTGGATGAATACCGTCTTTACCCTCTTTGATGTTTAGACCGAAATTCCGGATAAATACGCCCAGCTTTTTTATTTTGTCAGGATCCGGATTTTCGTGGGTACGATATACAAACGGTGCCTCCTGCCAGAAAAAGTCCTCTGCCACGGTTTCGTTAGCCGCCAGCATGAAGTCTTCAATCAGCTTGGTGGCATCATTGCGCTCGTATGGCTTAATTTCGATTGGTCTGCCGTTTGGCGCCAAAGTAATTTTACTTTCCGGAAAATCAAAGTCCACCGCACCGCGGGCTCTGCGCTTATTTCTTAAGATATCGGAAAGCTCCTTCATAAGCAGGAACTGTTCCACCAGTTCACCGTATTCTTTTTCCATTTCTATTTTATCGTTTTCCCATTCCGGTGTGCTTTCTTCCGAACGCATTACGGTAAGAATTTTATTTACTTCCGTATAGCTCATGCGGCGGGTTACCCTGATGACCGTTTCTGCCAATCTGTGACCAATCACATTGCCGTTTTCATCAATTTCCATGATGCAGCTAAGTGCCAGACGGTCCACACCTGCGTTTAAGGAGCAGATACCGTTAGAAAGCCGGTGAGGAAGCATAGGAATTACCCTGTCTACCAAATATACACTGGTACCGCGATGCAGCGCCTCTCTATCTAACGGAGAGCCTTCCGTTACATAATTGGTAACGTCTGCAATATGCACACCAAGCTCGTAATTACCGTTTTTCAACCGCTTAATTGTTATAGCATCGTCCAAATCTTTGGCGTCTTCGCTGTCAATGGTAACGGTAAGTGTGCCACGCAGGTCCAGACGGCCGATAGTTTCCTTTTCTTCAATGAATTCCGGCATAGTTTCGGTCTGATTCATGACTTCCTGCGGAAATTCCGACTCCAGGCCATATGTTTTCAGCACAGTTTTCACATCTGCCGCCGGGTCATTGATGTGACCCAAAATTTCTACCACGCGGCCTTCCGGACTACGCTTTTCGTTACCGTAGTCTGTAATTTTTACGTATACTTTGTGGCCGTTTACCGCGCCTTTGGTATGCTCCTTGGCGATATAAATATCGCTGCCGAGTTTCAGGTTGTCCGGTACCACAAAGCCGTAGTTCTTGCTCTTTTCAAAGGTACCCACCACGAATACGGCGTCGTGTTTTACGATTTTTACAATTTTACCCTCCCTGCGCTTGCCTACAGACTCACCGCTGACAATTTCCACCTGTACGGTGTCGCCGTGCAACGCTCCTTTGGTGTCACGTTCCGGAACAAAAATGTCTTCTTCTCCCTCTATGAGCACAAAACCAAAACCACGGGTTGTACCGCTAAAGGTGCCTTCTTTTATTACAGGCACCGGTTTCTTGGCCGGCTTTTTCATTTTCTTTGTCATTAAACTGTCGCCGCTTTTGACAACAGTACCGTTTTTACTTACGAATTTCAAACTTCTCCCCTCCTCTCATGGAGCATATGCGCCTAAACAGCAGAACTTTGCTTATACGCGCATATAACGAATAAAGGCGTGTCCCAAATCGAGACACGCCTTATAAATTCTTATTCAGATTACCAGTTCAGGTTAAGAACTACGGATAATACGATGAAAAGAGCTGCAAGAATCTTTGTACCCTTTTCTAATGCACCTTCCATAGAACGACCCTTGTTCTTGCCCCAGTAGGTTTCAGCAACACCGTTAATTGTGCCGGATAAGCCCTGAGTCTTGCTCTCCTGGAAAAGAACTAATGCAACTAAAGCTACACAAATAAGAACATATAAAACTGTCACGATTACTCTTAAAACTGCCATTTATCACACCTCCTAAACTTCAGGAATAATCAACTAACGTATATTATATAAGAGAAAACGCTTTTTGTAAAGTAAAATTTTCTCTATTGTTCTAAAAAATGTATCATTTTTTATTTTTTAATCAGTAAAGACTTACCAGTCATTTCAGCCGGCTGTTCCATACCCATCATTTCAATCATGGTTGGAACGATGTCTGCCAGGCAGCCACCTTCTCTTAATGTGTAATCCTTGTCGTAGTTTACAAGAATGAAAGGAACCGGATTGGTTGTATGAGCGGTAAACGGAGCACCTGTTTCGTAATCTAATAACTGCTCTGCATTACCATGGTCTGCACAGATAAACATCTGGCCGTTTACTTCCATTAACGCATCATATGCCTTGCCAACGCACTCGTCAACAGACTCAATAGCCTTTACTGCTGCTTCCATGATACCGGTATGACCAACCATATCAGGATTTGCAAAGTTAACGATGATAACATCGTACTTATCGGACTTAATAGCGTTTACTAAGTTATCAGCCACTTCGTAAGCGCTCATTTCCGGCTGCATATCAAAGGTAGCAACCTTTGGAGAATTTACAAGAATTCTGTCTTCGCCTTCGAACTGCTTTTCTTCACCGCCGTTGAAGAAGAAAGTAACATGAGCATACTTCTGGGTTTCTGCCAAACGAAGCTGAGTCTTGCCGTTCTTTGCAAGATATTCACCGAAGGTCATGGTTAACTCTTCCGGAGGGAATGCAACCAATACATTTGGCATTTCTGCATCGTACTGTGCCATACAAACGAAAGTGGTGGTAAAGAAACCGTTCTTTCTTTCAAATCCCTTAAACTCAGGATCTACAAATGCTCTTGTAATCTGTCTTGCACGGTCAGGACGGAAGTTGAAGAATACCACGCTGTCGTTTTCGGAAATCTTAGCATTTTTTTCTACAACTGTAGGAAGCATAAATTCGTCAGTTACACCGTTTGCATAGGAGTTCTTAATTGCCTGTACCGGATCGGTTTCCTGTACACCTTCACCAAATACTAATGCATTGTATGCCTTTTCTACTCTGTCCCAAGCGTTGTCACGGTCCATTGCGTAGAAACGGCCTGCAATGGTAGCAACCTTACCTAAGCCGATTTCGCCAAGCTTAGCCACTGCATCTTCCATGTATTCTGCTGCGGAAGAAGGAGGAACGTCACGTCCGTCAAGGAAGCAATGAACATATACCTTTTCCAAACCGTTCTTCTTAGCCATTTCTACAAGGCCGTACATATGCTCTGTGTGGCTGTGTACGCCGCCCGGAGATAACAGACCCATTAAATGAAGAGTAGAACCGTTCTTCTTACAGTTTTCCATTGCTGCGACCAGTGCCTTATTTTCGAAGAAATCGCCGTCCTTGATGGACTTGGAAATCTTAACTAACTGCTGATATACAATTCTGCCGGCACCCATGTTGGTATGACCAACTTCGGAGTTACCCATCTGTCCG
>JAGAQI010000056.1 GCA_017622795.1 Lachnospiraceae bacterium | reverse complement strand
GTCTGCCAACCTGCTGCCCTATGAAATGCAGCTGAAATGTGGAGTTTTTCTGTTGCTCCCCAACCTGCCAGCCGATGAACTGGCTAATCTGTCAGATTTTTATGGTGTCAGCTCACCTGAAAATAGTATTACTATTTTCATTTTTATTATACTCATACTAAACATATTTTGTCAATAAACTAAATATAAACTTTTACTTTCTAAGCGCCAGCCAGCATCCTTCCGCACCCACGCCGTTTTCCGGTGCAGTCATGAAGCCTTTATCAATCAGTGCATCAATTAAACTGTCCAGAATCGGCATTGCTGCCAGACCATTTGCCCGCTTGTAATCTCCCAGAATATGCTCCGGTACATACTTCTTTATCAACGCCGCAATCTCTGCTGCCACAGCGTCTACTTCCGGCTTGTATTCCTGAATCAGGCCGTCGTTTAACTTAGTCAATTCCATCCAGCCATCCATATCACACACTAAAATCTTAGTATATAACATATCTCCTTCACGATACAGGTATCCTTCCGCAATAGCCTTAGCAGCTTGCTCCTGCTCTGCTTCGGAAAGGGAGGCTATTTCCAGACCTTTTACCGCCCGGATTGCCAGTTGAAGCTTTGCATCCAGCATAGCTTCGCCTCCACAGTGAAAATGCGCTTGTACCTTTGTTACATAAATATTTTCCGCAATGACTTTGGAATATCCGCAGATATTTTCTCCGTAAGACTGGTCAAAACCGCCGCCCCAACCTTTTCTTCCCGGCTCATTACGGTAACCGAAGCAGGTAAACGGACGATTGCTCTGCTCCACATTTGCAAAATATTCTTTCTCCAGACGGTTTTCCACCAATCCATTGAAAATGTACGCCATAGTATGAACATGCTGCCAAAGCACCAGATTAAAATCCACCTTTTTGTTCCAATACGGAAAGCTAAGATAAGCTTCTTTATTCTTTTTCACATAATCAATTACTTTCTCGCAAATGGTTGGAATCCGCTTCATATACACCTTTTCCAACTCATCCATTTCTTTAGCATCAAACAAC
The DNA here is from genome assembly GCA_017622795.1 of Lachnospiraceae bacterium. GTDB lineage: Bacteria > Bacillota > Clostridia > Lachnospirales > Lachnospiraceae > SIG299. Next base: position 13,241 of record JAGAQI010000056.1, on the reverse strand, counting down.
ACAAAATTGTTGATATACCGGCCATCCGCTAATTTTTTCAGCAAACCATAGTTGCCTTTTTCGCCATGTACCTGAATCTCCAACTCCTCTTCCGCATACATCATCGGAAGGTTTAATTCCTCGGATATCTCTTTTGCTGTGCGGGGCTTGTTTTTGCAAAGCCACACCACCTGCTTTGATAACTGTCTGGTACATACTACACGCGGATCTCCTGTGGACGGCATACCTGTTCCCCAAATATTGTAGTCTATTTTTTGAAATGCTACCGGTTTCGTTTCTTTATTGTTCATCTCAACTTTACCTATTCCTTTCTCATCCAGTTCCTGACGAATCAGATTCCTTGCCGAAAATAAACGCTGCTTGATGGTAGTTTCCTTCACACCGTAAATTCCGGCAATGTCCTTTATGGAAAGACCGTCCAGATAAAAAGCAACCATTACATCCCGATAGGCCTTTGTAAGGAAGGATATTTGACGGTAGATGCGCTTTAGCTGATAAATATCCTCTTCTTCCGAGAGTGTTGCTTCTATTACGCTTTCTACGCTCTCCGGGGCTTCCATCAAAAGGAGTTCTTCCTCCGGATTTCCTGCAAAGGAACGTTCTGCTCTTTGTCTCTTTTTCTCGGAGAAATCCGCATACACATTTCTTGCCACCCGCCAGATAAAAGGATAGATTTCATCAATCTCCCCCTCCTTCTGTGCCGATTTCGCAAGAGCAAATATGATGTCTGAGCAAAGTTCCTCCGCCTCATGGCTGTCTGCCGTTCTGGCATAACAAAAGCCAAAGAGCTTGTCCAGAAGTTCCTGATTCATTATTTTCAGCAGTTCTGATTTTTTCATTTTTTCTTCCTTTTTGAATGCTTTGTACAACGCTTTCATAGATGTAGTCGGAATAAATAAGTATAGGTTAGGTACCATGCCATTAAAAATATGAGTCTCCGGAACCGTCAGACCGGTTCCAAAAAGCACCTCCTAAAACCCGCTCATCGCTAACGGTTTCTGGAGGTGCTTTTCTCACACTACATAGTACTGGGCTTGCGCCGCAAACATTTTTGCATACACTCCATCCGGCTTGTTTACCAGTTCTGCATGGGTGCCGTATTCCTTTAACTCCTTCTCGGAGAATACCGCAATCTTATCGCAGAACTGACAGCTGGACAATCGGTGGGAAATATAAATGGCAGTCTTTTCATGCACCAGGGTATCAAACTGGCGGTAAATATCATACTCTGCCATTGGGTCAAGGGCAGCCGTAGGTTCGTCTAAAATAACCACCGGTGCGTTTTTATAAAGCGCTCTTGCAATGGCAAGCTTTTGCTGCTCACCGCCGGAAGGCTCAATACCGTCCTTGTCAAAGTGCTTATACACCACCGTGTCTGCACCGTTACTTAAAGTGGACAATTTTTCTGCCAAACCAACACGTTCCAGAACAGTAGTTACATCCTGTGTTTCATCCTCAGACTTCTCCATCAGGATATTTTCCTTCATGGTGAAGGCAAACAGTTTGAAGTCCTGGAACACCGGTGCAAATACGGTCATATATTCTTCATAATCATATTCTTTAATGTCCACACCATCCATAAGAATGGTTCCCTTTGTCGGGTCGTATAAACGGCAAAGCAGCTTTACCAGGGTGGTTTTTCCGGCACCGTTTAAGCCAACCACAGAAAGGTGCTCTCCCGGAGTCAGGGTCAGATTGATGTTGCGAAGAACCTCCACATCTGCCCCCGGATAAGAAAAGGAAACATCCTTAAACTCAAAGGTGTGAGGTCCCGGTGTTACGTGCTTATCGCCCTTTTGAATCGCTGCAGGATAGTCCATAAACTTTACATACTCATTGGCATAATTAGCACGCTTGGTAAGTTCCTGAAAATTCCATACCAGATTTCTCATGGAACCGTAAAACGTTCCCGCCGCCGTAAACATCTGGGTGGCAATACCAATGGTGATTCTTCCGGTGATTGCTAAAACACCCAGATAAAAATAGGTGCCGAAATCCCTTATAATATCCGTTGCAGTCATCAGCAGATTTAACGGCAGCTGCTTATCCGCAAGAGTCTTCCAGTTGCCGATCATGATATCGTTAAAGCGGTTCCACTTATCTACCATCATGTCCTTTGCACCATACAAGCGGATATCCTTACCGTAACGGAAATCCGTCAATTCCCAGCCAAGATAACCAAATATACGATTTGTCTTGGAAAGCTCTGCATACTGCTTCTGCTCAATCTGATTCAGTTTGTTATTAATTAGACCGGAAAGCACTAAAATAGCGGTGGTAATCAAAATCAATATCGGTGCCTGGGTAGCAACAATAATTACTACGCCAATCACAGTAAACAATGCGGAGGCCATGTTAAACAATGGTTCCACAATACCGTTTAAGCCGCCGGAATACCAGGTCATGCCGTTTTTGGCAAGTTCCATCTGGTCCAGGGCCTTTTTATCTTCGGTAAGCTGGAAATCCAGTTCCATAATCCGTGCACTGAGCAAAGTTTTATAGTAGTTTTCAAACTTAACCGTATAGCGCTCCAATACATTTCCTAAAATTCCGTTTAACAGGTTTAAAACAAATTCGGAAGCAAGAATAAACACCACATAGTTGAAAATTTTCTCTGCGCTTCTTGTGGTCAGCATTTCATCTACAATCAGAGGCATAACCATAATGTTGATAAAAGGCATTACCGTCATTACTACAAGCTTCAGGAACCGGACGATGAAATATATTTTGTATCGTTTCCAAGCCGTAGGAAGAAAGTATTTGTAGATTTTCAAAATTACATTTTCTTGTTTTTTCATACTTCTTCCTCCTCTCCGCTTTCGTAGTACTGGGCCTGCACCTCAAAAATTTCCGCATAGGCACCGCCCTTTGCCAAAAGCTCCTCATGGGTGCCGTATTCCACCATCTCACCCGCCACAAACATGGCAATTACATCACAGAATCTGGTGGAAGATAAACGGTGGGAAATATAAACCGCTGATTTTTCCTGAATCATCTTGTCAAAGTTCTGATACAGTTCATACTCTGCCAAAGAATCCAGAGCCGCTGTCGGTTCATCCAGTACAATAACAGGCGCATTTTTGTAAAGTGCTCTTGCCAACGCCAGCTTCTGTTTTTCACCACCGGATAAATCCACACCATCCTCATGAACTACCTTGAGTAATTCGGTATCAATACCATGCTCCAGCCCGTCTACCTTTTCCTTCATGCCTGCCATATCCACGCAGGTTCTTGCCAGAACCTTGTCGGTGTTTTCCGGACTTTGCATGGAAACATTTTCTGCCATCGGAAAAGCAAACAGTTCCACGTTCTGGAATACCGGAGCAAACAGTTTATAATATTCATTCCTGCGGAACTTCTTAATGTTCACACCGTTTAATAAAATCTCACCCTCCGTCACATCATAAAGACGAAGCAACAGCTTGATAAACGTAGTTTTTCCTGCACCGTTTAAGCCAACCACCGCCAGACGCTGTCCTGCAGGGAAACTTAGATTCAAATTCTTTAAGGCATAGGTTTCCGCACCTTCGTACTTAAACCCTACATTCCGGAATTCAAAATTCAATTTACCGGACTTTACTACCTCCGACAAATCTTCGAATTCACCCTCTTCCACCACCGGCCATTCCATGAAGGTTCTGAAATCATCGGTCTGAAGAGAACAGTTTTGAATATCTCCCACTCCTGCATAAAAATCAGACAATGCTGCAGAGAATGCCCCGCAAAGGCCTAAAAACAGCGTAAAGTCTGCAATAGAAAGCCCCTCATGCAATACTTCCGTTACCAAAATGTAATACATAACCGCACCGGAAAACAAACTGGTGCAGGTATAAATCACAGAATGACGAAGCCAGAAATTACGGCTTCGTCCCCATTTCTTTTCATGATCATCAAAAATCTCCCGCTGACGTTTCAGCAGCCAATTCTTCATGGAAAACAGGCGGATATCCTTGGCAAAATCAAAATCCTGGGTGCAACGCTCCATGTAATTCATTTTGCGCCAGTTTGGTGCCATAACATCATAGTATGCCGTCTTATCATTTTTTACGGACCACAAATAAGAACCAAAGTTCGTCAGCATTGCGACCGTCAGGGCGATAATTAAACGCCAGTCCAGTCCGATGATTGCCGTGGCACTCACCGCCATGGTTACCACATGAGCACCCAACCGGAACATGTTACGCATCATGCCTTCTACACCGTTATTATTGCCGCCGGTAGCCTGATTCGCCCTTTGGAACATATCTAACATGTGAGGCTGTTCCAGTGTCTGATAGTCCATGGAAAGCACCTTATCGATACGCTCCGTCACCATATGCATGCGTACCTTGATAAAATTAAACCACATACGGTTGTTGATAATGGTATCACCGCCGACGCACACCACTTCAATGACAACAACCGCTATTAAAAGCTTTATCAATGGCGCAATATCCTTATTCACCAGTCCTTCCTGGGCTTGCACAATTTCAATCACATACTTGGCAATGTAACTCCATAAGTACCGCATGATCGATTGGGTAATCGTGCCGAGCACCATAAGCAGTACTAAGATTTTCTTGTACTGCCACAGTTTTTTCAGTATGTAAACCATGTTGCTGAACAAACCATGCTTTGTATGCGGCGTTAACAGCTTTCCGTCTTCATCCCGTTCCCCAAGCAGGACAGTTGCTCCCCTCTTTTTCTTTTTTACTTTTGTTTCTTTCCCCATCGTGTTTCTCCCTTTTTTGATAAAATACTACATATGTTGATTATACAATATTGTCCGGTAAAAGTATTGCTATTTTTTGCTCTCGTCTGCTTAAATTCACATATGTAGTTTTTTCTTACGAAAGGATAGTCACGGAAACCGTAACAAGGTTATATAGATTTGTAAAATAAAATGGGCTTGTTACTAAACAACTGCTTTTAAAAGAAAAGTATCCGATGTCCGACATCTCAGCTGACAGGTGTTTGGTCAAAACGGACAAACAGTTATGTTTGCTCCGAGTTGAACAAATACCTGTCAGAGGAGTCAGGCGAACATGGATACTTTTCTTTCTAAAAACTTTATTTAATAATAACCCTCTTATTTAACTACGATATTTATAATCTTACCCTTTACGTAAATTTCCTTCACAACGGTCTTTCCTTCTACCGCTGCCTTTACGCCGGGTACTTCCTTTGCCTTTGCAAGAGCAGAATCGCTTTCTTCGTCCACGCCGATTTCTACAACACCTCTTACCTTACCGTTCACCTGAACACCGATTTCCACGGTATTCTCTACGAGCATTGCTTCGTCATAGGTTGGCCATGCCTCGTAAGCGATGGTAGTATCGTGACCTAATTCCTGCCATAATTCTTCACCAACGTGTGGGCAGATACAGGAGAACATCTTAACAAAGCCCTCTGCATACGCCTTTGGACACTTACCTGCCTTGTAAGCCGCATTCATGAAAATCATCATCTGGCTGATGGCGGTATTGAAACCAAGCTGTTCGAAGTCGGAAGTCACCTTCTTTACAGTCTGGTGGTAAACCTTATCCAGTGCACCGTCGTTTTCTTCTACGATATTGCCTTCTGTTGTGATAAAGTTCCATACACGGTTGATGAACTTTCTTGCGCCTTCTACACCGCTGTCGCTCCATGGCTTGGAAACTTCCAGAGGTCCCATGAACATTTCATAAAGTCTTAATGTATCTGCACCAAAGTCACGTACTACGTCACTTGGATTTACAACGAATTCAGGGAATCTCTTACCCATCTTAATACCGTTGGCACCAAGAATCATACCCTGGTGAACCAGTTTCTTGAACGGTTCTTTTACAGGGGATAAGCCCTTGTCGTAGAGGTAACGGTTCCAGATACGGGAGTACATTAAGTGACCTACCGCGTGCTCCGGACCACCGATGTATAAGTCAACCGGTAACCAGTGCTCAAGGAGTTTCTGGTCAGCAAATTCCTTATCGTTCTGAGGGTCAATATATCTCATGTAATACCAGCTGGAACCGGCACTACCAGGCATGGTGGAGGTTTCTCTTACACCCTTAATGCCGTTTGCATCGTACTGCTTCCATTCTGTTGCATTTTCCAGAGGAGCCTTACCATTCTTGCCCTTGTAATCGTCAAGCTTTGGCAGAACTAACGGCAGTTCTTCATCAGGCAGAACATAAATCTGGCCGTCTTCGCCGTGAACTACAGGTACCGGCTCGCCCCAGTAACGCTGTCTTGCAAAGATCCAGTCACGGAAGTGATAGTTTACGGTTCTGCGGGCAACACCCTGCTTTTCTAACTTCACAGTGATAGCTTCCTTGGCATCTTCTACTACCATGCCGGTGAACTCTTCGGAATTGATGAGCTTGCAACCCTTGCCAAGGTATTCCTTCTTCTCAAATGCCTTTTCGCTGACATCCGCACCGTCAATAACCTGAATCATTGGGATATTGTGGGCGATAGCATACTCAAAGTCTCTCTGGTCGTGGGACGGAACCGCCATAACCGCACCGGTACCGTAGCTTGCAAGAACAAAGTCACCAATGAAGAGAGGTACTTCTCTGCCGTTTACCGGGTTCACGCAGTATATACCCTTTAAGATGCAGCCGGTCTTACCCTTATTTAACTCGGTACGGTCCATATCGTTCTTCTTTAAGGTTTCGTCGATATAAGCCTGTACTTCTTCTTTATTTTCAATTCTTGGCATTAAATCCTTCACAATCTGTCCGTCCGGAGCAAGTACCATAAAGGTGATGCCGTAGATGGTTTCGATACAGGTGGTGTAGATGGAGAACTTGCCGCCGCCAACAATATCAAAATCAACCTCAACACCTTCGGACTTACCAATCCAGTTTCTTTGGATGTCCTTGGTGGATTCCGGCCAGTCAATTTCATTTAAGCCCTCTAAGAGCTTTTCTGCAAAGGCAGGCTGGTTGATTACCCACTGCTTCATGTTCTTACGGATAACCGGATAACCGCCACGCTCGGACTTACCGTCGATTACTTCGTCGTTGGATAATACGGTACCCAGTTCTTCACACCAGTTAACCGGCATGTCTACATACTTTGCATAGCCATCCAGATATAACTGCTTGAAAATCCACTGGGTCCACTTATAGAAGCCAGGGTCGGAAGTTGCTAACTGCTTAGACCAGTCATAGTCGAAGCCTAATTCTGTTAACTGCTTGGAGAAGGTTGCAATATTCTCCTGGGTGAAGCCGTCCGGATGATTGCCGGTGCTTACCGCATACTGCTCAGCCGGAAGACCGAAAGAGTCGTAGCCCATTGGATGCAGCACGTTGTAGCCCTGCATTCTCTTCATTCTGGACATAATATCGGTTGCAGTGTAGCCCTCCGGATGACCTGCATGTAAGCCAACACCGGATGGATACGGGAACATGTCAAGTGCATAGTACTTTGGCTTAGAAAAATCCCACACATCAGTCTTGAAGGTTTCGTTCTTCGCCCAGTACTCCTGCCACTTCTTTTCAATTTCGCTTGGATTGTACGTTTTTGCCATGATAATTATCCTCTCTTTTTCTTACTATACGCTATAGAGTTCCGCGCTAGCGGAACTCTCGCGCCGAGCGCAGTCGTTTACGACAAGTTTCCTCTTGCGCGAGTGCGCATCCTGCGGAGCATTTTTGCTTCCTTGGAAGCGAAAATGCCGCCCCCGGCTGACTTTCATCAACCAGAGACGGCTGTATATACCGCGGTACCACTCTGATTCCCGGTTGCCCGGGCTCTCTAAACTTCTATAACGGGAATTCCCGCCGGAACCTACACAAGGCTTACACCTCTTCTGCCCCGGTGCCACCTGATGAGTTCGGTAAACTTTGCCTGTCTGCTCGCACCAACCGCAGACTCTCTGAAAAGCGCCATAAACTTACTGGTTCAGGTCATTGCTTTAAAATATAAAACTAAACTTCATTTTATCCGTTCAGATGCCATTTGTCAAGCATCTTGCAGAAAAATTAGCCCACAATTAACTCATAAATATATACAGCAGAAAGCAATACCGTAAATATGGTATAGCCAATTGCCCTGGCACGTGCCCCCTTCTTCTGTAACTTCACATGTTTTACCCAGGAAATGGTTCCTGCACCGGCACAATACAAGGCATATAAACCAAAATTCATCCTGCCACTTATTATAAGCTCTACAATAAAATACAGCGTAGCTAAAGCAGCAATTACAAGAAGCGCATATCCATTAGCCTCCCGTTCAATCTCTATTTCATCGTTTTCTCTTCTCTGAGCCTCTTCGTTCTCCATAGTTCCTCCCAAAACATCACACAACATCCATTCTTTTATACAATCTCAATCGTATAAGAAAATTCTTCTGCTTTTCCCGCTGCCAGCTTACGGATTCCATCTTTATCCTTTAACTCACCGTTGTATCCATCTACATCGCAACGGCCCTGCCAAGGCTCTAAACACACAAACGGTGCATTTGGCTTGGTCCACACGCCAAAGTACGGAAAACCTTCACTGCGAATGATGACATACGGTGTTTTATCTTCATGATATAATGCGACCTCGTCAAGTTCCTGATGGTCAAAAATATAAACATCTTCGTTCCAAAAATCTTCTGTGATTTTTACGCAGGAGTTCGCATCTAAAGGAAGCACTTTTACATTGTCCTTTAATGCACATCCGCTCTTGGCAATACGGTAAAACGGTAAATCAGTCTTTCCCGGAAATGCCAAATACATGTCACTTGTTTTCTTACCGGATGGCATCATAAACGCCGGATGAGCACCGATGCTGTAAAGCATTTCATCTGCTCCGGTATTTTCCACTTTCCAGGAAACAATAATCTTGTTACCGTCTAACTTATGCCCTACGGTTACCTTAAAATCATAAGGATACTTTTCTTTGGATTCTGCAGAGGAAGCCAGCTCTGCTGCCAATCCTTCATTACAATCCACAAAAGAAAAATCGGAGGTCCAGGCAAAACCGTGGTTTGGCATATCGTATTCCTTGCCGTTTACCCGGTATTTCTTCTCATAAGATGCACCAATCATCGGGAACAACAGCGGAGAATGCTTTGGCCAAAATGCCGGATCTGCATTCCATAATACTTCCCTGCTGTTTTTCTTATCATAGATACGTACCAGCTGACTGCCACGCTCTTCTACTTCCATTAATATTCTTTCGTTTTCCAATACCCTTGCCATTATATTCTCCTCACTTTCTTGAAGTGCAATCCTATATTAAAAGTTACCCGCCCGCATGCAACTGCACTCCGGGCGGGTTTACCATTCCGTCTTTATCTACTTTTCGAATTAGTGACAGCATCCGCCACCGCAATGGCAGCCGCCTTCTTCGTGGTCGTGATGTTCTGCACAGGTGCAATCGCCATCCTCATGGTCATGATGATTACAGGTTGGTGCATTGTTTGCTGTTAAAGAACCGTCTAAATAACTTGCCACGGCTACATCAATATCACCGGATGCACCAGGAATAACCAGAATGCCCTTGTTTAATAAGCCCTGCATAGCCGGACCGCCGATACCGCCGCAGATTACTACGGATACACCTTCTTTTACCAGATTTTCCACGGTGTTGGTATGACCGTCACCTGCATTGGCAAGCTCCTTCTTTTCTACCAGCTTACCGTCTTCTAATGTATAAACGGTAAATAAGGTAGCACTGCCGAAGTGACCGTATACATTCTTATTTTCATCGGTTGTTACTGCAATTTTCACGTTCTTTGCCGTAGGTGCAGCTACATCATCTAAAGAAAGAACATTTTCTAAAATAGCTGTCGCTTCTTCCATCCAGTCACCATACAGTTCCTCCACTGCACCGGCATCAATTGCCTCTGCAATCTTGGAAACCAACGGAAGCTTTGCAAGTACCGGCAGATTAAACTTTGCGGAAATTTCATCAATATGGCTCTTGCCGAATACGGAAATCTTTTCGCCGCAGTTACCACACTGGATGTAGCTGTAGTTTTCTACTAAACCAAGTACCGGAATATCCATCATCTTTGCCATGTTTACTGCCTTGGAAACAATCATGGAAACCAGTTCCTGTGGGCTGGTAACAATGATGATGCCATCAAGAGGCAAGGACTGGAATACGGTAAGAGGCACGTCGCCGGTTCCAGGAGGCATATCTACAAACATGTAATCCACATCGCCCCAAAGCACCTGGCTCCAGAACTGCTTAACTGTGCCTGCAATTACAGGACCTCTCCAGATTACCGGAGTATCCTCTGCATCCAATAACAGATTTACGGAAATCATTTCGATACCGTTCTTTGTAACAGCAGGAATAATACCAAGTTCATTTGCCTGCACCATTTCCTTCATGCCGAATGCCTTCGGAATGGAAGGACCGGTAACATCCGCATCTAAAATAGCGGTATTGTAGCCCTTACGGTTCATTAACACAGAGAGATAAGAAGTTACGAAAGACTTACCTACGCCACCCTTACCGCTGACAACACCAATCACGCGCTTTACTTTGCTGTACTCGTTCATTGGCTCTAAAAAGGAACTCTTATCCGGCTTTCTGGAGCTGCAATCGGAACCACAACTGCCGCAATTTCCGGAACAGGAACCTTCCTGTTCATACTTTAATTCTTCACTCATACTTTTTACCTGCCTTTCTATTTTACAAGCATATTGCCTGATAATTTGCGCAAAGAATAGTATACTACTTTTTGCAAGAAAACTCAAGGTACAAAACGAAGTTTCCAGTCTTTCATCATTTTCTTAATCTCAATAAAGTACGTAATTCCAAGCGGTATTGCTGCTGCCATCCAGGCAATCGGTCCTGCCAGACAAATTCCGGCAAATCCAAGTAGCCCCGGTAAAGTAAAGGAAACCACGGCTCTTGCAATCAATTCAAAAACACCTGCCATCAACGGCATAAAACTCTTGCCTACACCTTGTAACATATTCCGGTATACAAAAATCAAGTTCAGGAACGGGAAGAACATGGCACAAATCCGTAAGTATATCATAGATGTTTCTATAACCTCCGGCTGGTTTCCGTCAATAAACAGCTTCGTTAACGGTTCCCCGAAGAAAATCAGAATCAAGCTGGCAAATACTGCAAATATCAAGGTAAGAATGCTGCACTTTGTAACACCTTCTTTGATACGGTCAATTCTGTCAGCACCTAAATTCTGACCGGAGTAATTCGCCATGGTTACACCAAAGCTTAGTGCCGGCTGGGTTACCAACTGCTCTACCTTACAAGCTGCCGTATAGGCCGCAATTGCCGTAGACCCAAATAAATTCAATGCTCCCTGCAAAATTACAGTACCAATGGCTGTAATAGAAAACTGAAATGCCATCGGAAGACCGATAAATAAATGCCGTCCGTACATCCATTTATCTGCCTTAAAATCATTCTTAGATAAATGCATCATCGGATATTTTTTCATCATATAGATAAAACAAAGTACGCCGGAAACTCCCTGAGATACTACGGTTGCCCACGCTGCACCTGCCACACCCATATCAAAGTTAATGATAAACACCAAATCCAGCACAATATTTAATACAGAAGAAATAATCAAAAAATACAGTGGAGTTTTGCTGTCCCCGATGGCACGTAAAAAGCATGCCAAAATGTTATACAGCATCATGGTAAACATACCGCCGAAAATGACTACTATATATTCATATGCCTGCCTGAAAATGTCTTCCGGGGTGTTAATCATCCGAAGCAATCCCTTCGTCCCCAAGGTAGCTGCTAAAGTTAGTACTATCGTAAAGCCAAGTGCAAGTTCCACCGCTGCTGCCACCGCTTTTTTCATGCCGCTGTGGTCTCCTGCGCCGAACCGTTGCGCCACCAAAACAGCAAAGCCGCTGGTGATACCGGAAGCAAAACCCAGCACAAGGAAATTAAGCGGTCCTGTGGTTCCTACTGCCGCCAAGGCCTGAGTTCCTAAAATCTTACCTACGATAATCGTATCCACCATACTGTAAAATTGTTGAAATATATTACCCAACAAAAGCGGTATAGAAAACCACAAAATCAGCTTAAACGGTTCTCCCTGGGTCATATCCTTTCCGCCTTGTACTCTTCCTTTTACTCTTTCTCTTCTCTCTTTCATAATTCTCCTTAATTTTTTATGAACCTTTCTATTTCTATCATTACCAACATCATTTCATACCACGAAATTTCAAAAAATGCAATCCCTTTTTATTGTTTTATACAAAAAAATTCCCGGAAAATTATTCCGGGAATTTTGATTATGTACGGTTATACAATTAGTTATTGATAAACTTGTCTTCTTCGTTGTTCCAGCTGTAAAGTGCTCTGATTTCTTCGCCAACCTTTTCGGATGGATGTTCAGCTGCAAGCTTTCTCATAGCCTTGAAATGAACCTGGCGGCCTGCCGGAGACATATCTAATAAGAATTCCTTAGCGAAGGTACCATCCTGAATGTCGGACAGAATCTTCTTCATAGCCTTCTTAGTCTCCTCTGTGATAATCTTTGGACCTGTGATGTAGTCACCGTATTCTGCAGTGTTGGAGATGGAGTATCTCATGCCTGCAAAACCGGACTGGTAAATTAAGTCAACGATGAGCTTCATCTCATGGATACACTCAAAGTAAGCATTTCTTTCATCGTAACCGGCTTCTACTAAAGTTTCAAAACCAGCCTGCATCAGGGCACAAACACCACCGCAAAGAACTGCCTGCTCACCGAAGAGGTCGGTTTCTGTTTCTGTTCTGAAGGTAGTTTCAAGAACGCCTGCTCTTGCACCACCGATTGCTGCTGCATAAGCAAGTGCCATATCTAAAGCCTTACCTGTTGCATCCTGCTCTACTGCTACTAAGCAAGGAACACCCTTACCAGCCTGGTACTCGGAACGTACGGTATGACCAGGTCCCTTAGGAGCGATCATGGTAACGTCTACGTCTGCCGGTGGCTTAATACAACCGAAGTGAATGTTGAAGCCGTGAGCAAACATTAACATATTGCCTGCTTCAAGGTTTGGTTCAATATCCTTCTTGTACATATCTGCCTGTAACTCATCATTGATGAGAATCATGATGATATCAGCTCTCTTTGCAGCTTCTGCTGCTGTATATACAGTAAGACCCTGCTTTTCAGCCTTTGCCCAGGACTTACTGCCCTCGTAAAGACCAATAATAACGTTAACGCCGGACTCCTTCATGTTTAATGCATGTGCGTGACCCTGGCTGCCGTAACCGATAACCGCTACGGTCTTACCTTCTAACATGGAAATGTTACAATCCTGCTCATAATAAATCTTTGCCATTTTTTTATCCTCACTC
>JAGAQI010000055.1 GCA_017622795.1 Lachnospiraceae bacterium | reverse complement strand
TAACTTTTTGTGTTGTAATACCAAAAAAATCTGCAGAGTAGAATCTCGCGCGTTAAGTGCCGGGTGAACAGGGAGTTGTCACTCGGACGAAAAGCATTCGCTTGCGGTACGAGGTTCGCATCCCGCTGCTACATACATGGAAAACAAGAGCATATACACACTTAAAACGGTATCTTTCTTGCCATAGTACTTCTCCATGTTGTAGACCAACGAATCTGCACAAAGGAGGAGTTTTTTTATGTCTATGCAAAACGAAACAAAATCACAAAAGAAGTCCTGCATCCGCCGTTTCTTTGGCATGTTCAAGGATTCTGCCCTGGAATTCAAATCCACCCGTAACCTGGTGCTCTGCGCCATGATGGCAGCCCTTTCCATCGTCCTTAGCTACACCACATCCTTTTACATTACCCCGGAAATCAAAATCGGCTTTTCCGGTTTACCAAACCGTCTGGTGGACTTCATGTTCGGACCGGTTGTGGGCTGTATCTTCGGCGGTCTCATGGATGTTATCAAATTTTTCATCAAACCGGACGGTGCCTTTTTCCCGGGCTACACCTTAACTGCCATGGTAGGTGGTCTGATTTACGGTATTTTCTATTACCGTTTGCAGATTAAAACCCCACAAATTACTACAGAAACCGGTTGGCCTAAAGTTAAGGCTTGGATTCTTGCCAACATTACCTCCATCTTGTTGATTTTCATTGCCAATGTACTTGTTAAGTTCATCTGCAATATCGGACTCAACACCTTATGGAGTTCTATGTTTACTGGTAAGGCATGGATTGCCTTATTACCAACCAGAGTCGGAAAAAACCTGATTCAGATTCCGGTGGATACCGTATTACACTTCGTGTTGATTAAATTATTCTGCCAGTTAAGAAGATACCTACTGCCGAATAACGGACGATAGAATTATCTGCCTCAGTTCTCGCATGTAACCATGTGGAACAACACTCGTTCGGCAAAATAAAAGAAGCTCGTTAATAATTTCAAATAAAAAGAGAAGCTTGGATATACCAAAGCGGCGACTTTCGGGAATGCAAAGCATTAGCCGAGGAGCGCGTGGTATATTCAAGCTTCCTTTATTTTTAGAAAATCTTAATACGAGATTCTTTTATTTGAAAACAATGTTGTTCCACATCAGTTCATTCTTGAACTGGCGGATAGTGGTATCCTTATCAATGTAAACAGCTTCAATGCCCATTGCTGCTGCCCAGTCACCCATCTGCTCTGCAGTGAGGTCGTAGGAGAATGCAGTGTGGTGAGCACCACCGGCTAAAATCCAAGCCTCTGCACCTGTGTAAAGGTTTGGTTCCGGAACCCAGAAGTTGGTTGCTACCGGAAGCTTTGGCATTGGCTTTTCGTTCTTTACGCAGTTTACATCATTGATGATGAGACGGAAACGGTTACCAAGGTCGATTAAGGAGCAGGCAATACCATGACCTTCCTTGGAGGTGAATACCAATCTGGTTGGGTCTTCTCTGTCACCCATGGAGAGCGGCTGGCACTTAATGCTGATAGGACCGTCTGCGATGGTTGGACAAACTTCAAGCATGTGCGCCTGCAGGATGCCTTCCTTACCCTTAACAAAGTTATAAGTATAATCTTCCATGAAGGAAGTACCTTTTGCGTTCTTTACGCCCTGGGTCATAATCTTCATAAGACGGACCATTGCTGCTGTCTTCCAGTCGCCTTCGCCGCCGAAGCCGTAGCCCTTTTCCATCAGTCTCTGGATAGCAAGGCCAGGAAGCTGCTGCAGGGCACCAAGGTCACCGAAATGGGTAACGATGGCATGATAATTCTTTTCTTCTAAGAAGCGCTCGAAACCAAGCTCAATCTTAGCCTGAACAGCAACGTGCTTCTTAAATTCTTCAGGGTCTCTGCCCTCTAATAAAATGTCGTACTTGGAGTAGTACTCTTCTACTAATGCGTTAGTATCTGCATCGGAAACCGCAGCAACGCTCTCATTGATTTCATTTACCGGATAAGCGTCAATTTCCCAACCAAACTTTAAGTGAGCTTCTACCTTGTCGCCTTCGGTAACTGCTACGTTACGCATGTTATCAGCAATTCTCATAACGCGGATGTGGCTGCTTTCGATAACACCAATGGCAGTTCTCATCCAGGAAGCAATTCTCTCCTGTACGTTAACATCAGCCCAGTGACCAACGATAACCTTGCGCTCGATGCCCATTCTTGTAACGATGTGACCGTACTCTCTGTCACCGTGTGCAGACTGGTTTTCATTCATGAAATCCATATCAATGGTATCGTAAGGAATTTCTTCGTTGAACTGTGTATGTAAGTGAAGTAATGGCTTTCTGTATTCCTGAAGACCTAAAATCCAGCTCTTTGCAGGGGAGAAAGTATGCATCCAGGTAATAACACCGGCACATTCTTCATCCATATTTGCCTCGTTGAAAGTCTTACGGATAAGTTCGTTTGTGATGAGGGTTGGCTTCCAAACTACTTCAAACGGAAGTACACCGGACTCATTTAACTTTGCTACGATAATCTTGGAATGCTCTGCTACGTTTGCGAGACATTCATCACCGTACAGATCCTGGGAACCTGTACAGAACCAGAACTTGTAATTCTTTGTTGCTAACATGGTAATCCTCCTTTATAACTTAAGAAATCTCTCCTTCGGGCACGGAATCTCCCTATATTGCCCTATAAACTTATCATACCACATCATTTTCAAAATTCCAACTGTTTTTTTCACAAAATACTTTAGTTTTAAAGTTTTTGCTTAACCTTTTGTTTCAGTTTTGACTTAAATTTATCACAAACAAAAACAAAAAAAGGATTTGCCGTTTTATTTCACTTTCGGCAAATCCTATCTGCTTTTATTTACTTAATCAATGTATACAGAATAATCACTGCACCCAGCACAATTCTGTACCAGCCAAACACGGTGAAATCCTTCTTCTTAATGTAACTCATCAGGAATTTAATCACAAGTACGCTGACAGCAAAGGCAGTTGCCATACCAAGCACCAATACCGCAATTTCCGTACCTGTAAAATCAAAACCAAACTTAAGAAGCTTTAACGCACTCATTCCAAGCATTACCGGGACAGCAAGAAAGAAGGTAAATTCTGCCGCTGCCACCCGGGATACCCCAATCAGCAACGCACCGATAATGGTGGCGCCGGAACGGGAAGTACCCGGCACAATGGAAAGCACCTGGAACAATCCGATCAGTAATGCCGTTTTGTATGTAATATCGTCAAGAGTTGCAACCTTCGGAGTCTTTGTCTTGTTCCACTTTTCAATAACAATAAAAGCGATACCATAAATAATCAGTGCAGCTGCAATTACAGCCGGTGTTTGAAAATGAGCCTCTACATAGTCATCAAATAAAATAGTTACAATTGCTCCCGGAATACATGCCACCACAACTTTGAACCAGGTAGAAAACGTATCCTTTAAAATAACAGGCTTGCTTTTATCCTTAAATTGAAACGGCCACATTTTCTGCCAAAACAGAAGAATTACCGCAAAAATGGCACCCAGCTGAATCAGAATAAAGAACATTTCCTTAAACTCATCATCCACCGCCTTTAAAGTAATAAATTCATCCACCAACAGCATATGCCCGGTAGAACTGATTGGCAACCACTCGGTGATACCTTCTACAATACCAAGGAAGATGACCTTTAAAATTTCAATAAAATTCATATTTACTATTCTCCTTCAATCAACTTGCTTATACATTAATTTGATTCATTTTATCATATATCCTTGAAATATAAAAGCTCTTTTCCAATTATATTTATTTCCAAGCATTTCCAGAAGTATTTCATTCCTATTTACATGTATGAAATATTTAACTACTTATTTGTTGTATTTTTAATTACTTTACGCAAAACGGAGATGTGAATTTATCCGAAGAAAACGCTGGAGAAACGTCGGTACTCATGACAATCAGAAAATTGACATCCAATTTTCTGTTGTATAACGAGGTCCGTCGAAACACATTTCGACTGGAGTTTAGTACCGTTACGTTTCGATGCTAGCGAGAGCGGGTTTTCGCAGGATAAATTCACATCTCCGTTTTATTAAAAAATAAACTTACAACAAATGTGCTCTTAACTCTTCCGCACTGATATTGCAAAGATATGCCGGCGGAATATCAAAAATGGTCTTACAGCCCTTCATGCCCTCATTCTTCATGCGGACTGCCGCTCTGGCACATGCTACAATCACAGAGGCGGTAAATTCCGGATTGGAATCCAGTTTTAAGCTGTATTCGATAATATGATTATTTTCTAAGTTCCAGCCGGTCTTGCCGCTGCGGATAACAAAGCCGCCGTGCGGGATACCTGCGTGGTTTTTCTGAAGTTCTTCTTCTGTAATGAAATTTACGGTAGTATCATAGTCTGCAAAATAGTTCGGCATGGACTTGATTTCTGCCGCAATTCTTTCCTTATCTGCACCTTCTTCTGCCACTACATAGCACTCTCTGGTGTGCTTTTCTCTGGTAGAAAGCTCCGGATTAGCACCACTTCTTACTGCAGCAAGAGCAGCATCTACAGGTACTGTATACTGTTTTGCATTGGCTACGCCTTCCACCCGGCGGATTGCATCGGAATGGCCCTGACTGACACCTTTGCCCCAGAAGGTATAATCCTTGCCATCCGGTAATATTGCATTGGCATACAAGCGGTTTAAGGAGAACATACCCGGATCCCAGCCTGCGGAAATTACCGCTACGTTGCCGTTTTCTTTTGCTGCTGCATCAACATTAGCAAAATGCTCCGGAATTCTTGCGTGGGTATCAAAGCTGTCCACTACAGTGAAATCCTTGGCAAATTCCGGTGTTTGTACCGGAAGGTCAGTAGCACTGCCGCCGCAAAGAATCAGGACATCAATTTCATCCTTGTGACTCACTGCTTCCTCTGCCTTATATACCTTTACACCTTCAGTTAAAATCTTAACGGCAGACGGGTCTCTTCTGGAAAACACCGCCACCAATTCCATATCCGTATTTTGCTTTAATGCACATTCAATTCCTCTTCCTAAGTTACCGTAACCCATGATTCCGACTCTGATACTCATAATTTGCCTCCTTCATTTCTGACAGACCGATTAGTCCTCTTTATTGCACTAAAATTTTAAAGCACTAATAAATTTGCACCTATTATACTACCACCGGTCCGTCAGCGCAAGATATTTTTTACGAAAATATCCAATTTTTTTCTTGTACTATCTGCCTTTCTTCAGCCGGAATTTTCTTACTGCAATGTCTGTAAGGAAGAGTCCTAAGGTCATAAGTAAGAACAGTACCGTCGGGTCAGTCACCTGTTTCAGAAGTTCCCCCTGATACTCTGCAACTGCAGCAACCGTGTACGCCATATTGCCGCCGGTTGTTGCACAAACCTGAAGTAAACACTCTTCTCCGTCTGCTTCTGCAAAGCAATCATATTCCGCTGAATAGGAGGACGCCAGACTCTTTTGCACAAAATCTACCAGCGTACCCTTCGCATCCAAATGGGTTATCGTAATCGTATACAACCCTTCCTGATCCGTCGGGAATGTGCCGGTATAGGTACCATCAGAAGTCAGGGAAAGGTCTACCGGCTGCTCCGTTCCATCCGGCGCAAGCACTGCTGCCGTAAGTGTTTCCCTATTTCCCACTGATGCAGTAATCTCTACCACTGCTGTTGTATTATATGCCGCCACATCTGCCTGTAATGCCGTTACAGCTCCATCGGAACGTATCACGCCTTGCAGCATGTTCCGGATTAACTGCTGTCCTGCTTCAGACGCAAACAGTTCTTCCGAATCACCGCCTCGTAAATCTGCAGTAAAGCTTCCTACATTACCGGAACCGTAACTCCATTGCACATACAACGGTTCCCCGCCGTTTACTGTCAGATACTGTTCCGCGCTCTTCTTTAGGAAAGTAGTGGTATAACCGGACATTGCCGGAAGCTCTGCTTCTTCCACTCCTTGCAACAAGGTAGAATAGCTGGCAACGGAAATTTGGAAATGACCGGTCTGCCGGTAAGAGTCAGTAGCAGACATGGTTTCTTCCACCATAATCTCAGGCAAATCCCGGACAGTAGAAGCATTATAATAATTACCGTTACCTGTCTCCGCAATTACCTGCATGATTCTACGGTTTGCTCCCTGGCCAACGGCAATAGCAGACACGGTAATACCGTTGGAAGCCATCTGCTTTACTACGCGGATATAACCGGAATCCTGCGGTTCACCGTCAGACAGGATAATCACATGTTTATTATCCGCTTCAAAATCCTTCAGCTGGTTAAATGCTTCCTGGGTAGCGTCCGTCATATACGTGCCTCTGCCCAGTTCAATCGCCTCCACCGCCTCCAAGATTGCATCCTTTTCCTCCATGGAAGAAAGTTCATAAATCACATTCACCGAACGGTCAAAGGTCAAAACGCCGACATAGTCGGTTTCCGCTAAGGTTTCAATACATTGAACGGAGCCCTGAATGGCCATTTCATGGTTTAAGCCGTTCATACTGCTGGAGGTATCCACTACGAGTATCATTGCTGTGGTCTGCTCTTCACTCTGCTCCAGCGTAATCGGAAGGAATTCCTCAAAAGCAGTTTCTGTCATGCTGCCGTAGGCATAGGTATTGCTGCCGCCGGTAGTAAGCAAACCACCGCCGTATTTCTTTATATAGGTTTCCAATACCTCATCAAAGCCTTCCGGCAAATCCGCATTGGAAACATTCATCAAAATAACGCCCTGGTACGCTGCCAGCTGATTGGCATAGCCTTCTGCCGCTTCCGGTTCGATTACAGTAATGCTGTATTCTTCCGACAGCAGATTCTTCAATTCTTTTGCTTCCCTGCCGGTACCGTCAATCAGAAGCAGGTTTCCTTTGCCGCTGACTTCCAGCCAGGAATAGTATACATTGTTTTCTTTAATGTCACTATATACCGGAATAACCCGGCAAGAGATTTCGTGGGTTCCAATGGAGGTAGGAGTATACTCTTCCATCGTGTACTCATTCAAGCCCTCGGTCAGGTTCACGATCCGTTTATGAATTACCCGCTGGTTGTCGTAAAACCGTATCTCCACACTGTTCTCATTATTGCTTTGTATTACCGCTCTAATTGCAGTAGTTTCGCCCATATGCAAGGTTTCCGGATGGGACAGACTGTTTATCTGCACCTCAAAACCAACTGTCCTTGTCGGGATGCAGACTGCGTCAATCTGCACGCCGCGTTCTGCCAAAACCTTTGCCGCCTGCAACGCATCCCCATCCGTTTCCAAACCATCGGATAAAACAATAATCCGCTGGTTTTGCTTATCATCCAGCAAGGATTCCGCATAGTATAATGCTTCCTCCAGATTGGTAGCACTCGGCTCCGGCAATGTTTCACTTTCCAGAAATGCGGACAATACTTCGTCACCCCGTTCAGAAAGTTCTGCAGATGAAACCGGATTTCCGCCATAGGTTACTACACCTATCCGTTTTTTATCATCTGCCGAAGCCGATAATTCCTGTACATAGGCATTTAATACTTCTCTGGAATCTATGGTACTATCGGATAAGTCCACCAGTACAATGGTTTCGATTTCGTTCTTTTCCCTGGTAATTTTCCACTCTGCCAGTAAAGCAACCAGTAAAAGTAAAATTACTGCATGAATCACATAAGAAAGCTTTTTGTTTAAAAACTGTTCTCTGTGCTGCAGGATATATTCCACAACGAACAGCAGAAGCAGTGCTATTACAAGCCATCTTGTAATTTCTTTTTCATAATGTATTTCCGCTTCTTCTGTATCAAACACAGGCAGTACTCCGCCAGGAGCAGTCAGATTGCTCTCTGCTTTTGGAAAGCTGACAAAGTAGTTGCTTTCTTCCGTTGTCTCGTCCATAAGCACTCTGGAAACGGTATATACGCCCGGTTTCTCAGCCACAAAGCTTACCGGAAGCTTCACATGATGCTGCGGTACCGCAGCAGGGTTATCCGCCATAACGGAAGTCAGGGCCGTACCGCTTACTTTATTCAGTGTGATGGTATTACCTACTTCATAGGAAGCAGCATCCAGTACCGGACTCAGGGAGTAACTTACCAAATTATGTATTAGTGCCGGAAATGCAATTCTTAACGGAAGATTGGTTGCTCCCAAATCAAAAGCAAACAGTGCCGCTTTTGCATTTTCGGTTTCACCCACCAGAATCACTGGTGCTCCGTCGCAGGTAAAAATTGTTTCAAAACCTAATGCAGAATACAGTTCCACATATTCGTTGATATATACTTCACTGACAGACACTTCGTTAGAAATTGCCGTAAACAATTCCGTGCCGGAATCCGGAGCAACTTCTAAATAGGATTCCGATACTATCTCTTCTCCCATTTTAAAGGTAACTCCCTTTGGTATCCGGTCCGGATGGAACATCCAGACAGAGCCGTCCCCCGGCAATTCCTTTGGCACCATACCATCATAAATATACAAATCATAACCGGTGCTCGGAATATTTTCCATTATGCTTCCGTCCGGCATCTGCTGCGCACCCAGATCCAGTTCTTCCAAGGAAGCTACCGTTGTGACAGTAATAGTATCATAAGTCATGAGGGCGGCTTCCAAAAAGGTTGGCTCTTCACTAACCAGAAGCACTTCATATTCTGTACTCTTTTCATCAAAAAGATGATACTCATTGTCATATGCAACAGCGTCTGCCGCTTCTACGTAAACTTTGGCAGATTCGTACTCCCGGATGCCGAAATCAGCAAACTCCACGACTGCCGGCATGTCTGCTACCAGACCAACCATCTGTGCATCTGCCAAAACTCCGTCCACATAAAGTACTACTGTTGCAGCTGTATCCGCGCCATAGGAAGTAAGCTCTGCGGAAAAAATAAGATTCCGGTTTCCTGCACGTTCCGCACTCAGCGAACTAATTGCCACATTCCATGCAGTTTCTGCCACATTGACCACTTTAATGCTTTCATTTTCCTCATACTCTTTATCCGTAAACAAATACACCGCTGCTTCCGGATTTTCTGCAAGTACTTCTTTGGCAAGCACAAAAGCTTCCTGCAATGCCGCCTCGCCGTACGTGCATTCCGTACGTTCCAAGGCTTCCTTAATGTTTGCTGCAGAGTCCGAACGTTCCATCAGTACACGACTTTCCGATGCAGCCAAGATTACCGTCATCTTTCCGTAGCTTTCCATATCATCCGCCAGGTCGCAAATCTGCTCTTTCGCCGCGTCAAAACGGCTGCCGTTCTTTCCTTCCACCAACATACTGCCGGAAGCGTCCAGAATCACGATTTTTTCTGCTGCCCCGTCCTCCGTTACAATTACCGGGCGGGCCAGTATGAAGCTAAGAGCAACAATCGTAATTAATTGCATGACAAACAAAAGCAGATTGGTAATCTGCCACGGCAGCTTTTTCTTTTGATATTTTTTGCTCAGTTTCCAGATAAACGTGCTGGTGACCAGCCTTTCCTGAAACTTTGGTTTAATAAGATAGATTAAAATCAGGACAGGGATACCAAGCAGTCCCCAAAGTCCCGCAGGATTTAAGAAACTCATCGTATCGCCTCCGTTTCATATAACTGATTCAATAGCTCTTTTTCTATCGGATTTGCCGTATTTACCCTGATATATCCCACATTTCTGGAGCGGCAAAACTCTTCCATATCCTGTAAATAATCAGCAAGGGCCTGTAAATACGCCTGATACTCACTTTTTGTAATACGCAGGCGCATATTTTTTCTGTCATCCACATCAACAGCCTCTGCATCCAAAAGCTGCATACGGCCATAATAATCCGGATTTACCTCTGCCGGCGTTAACACCTGTATCAGCAACACTTCTCTCTTTTTGTATAACAGATAATCCACTGCCTGTTTCCAGTCAGATTCCGTAAAAAAGTCGGAAATCAGTACCGTCAGACCATCATCATGTCCCAGCTCCTGGCTGTTTTTGATGGCATTACAAATATCCGCATCCCCGGTAAATTCCAAGTCTTCCAGTTCGCTTACCGTCCCGTAAAAAGATTCCTTGCCGGTAATTCTTTGGCCTACATTTTGAAGCAGATTCCCCCGGATTAATTTGATAGATGTCCTGTCCATGCCCTGTACCGACAAGTATCCTAAAGCCGCAGCAGTTTTTAAAGCATACTCTGCCTTCCCCTTCCTATCATCCATGGAAGCGGAACTATCAATTAATATTTGATTATGCATTTGGCGCTCGTCGGTAAATAACCGGATAAAATATTTATCGAACCGGCTGAACAAGTTCCAGTCGATACGGCGCAAATCATCTCCGGGCGTATACTCTCTGTAATCAGCAAACTCCACCGTACTTCCGTAGGCATTGGTTTTATGATTACCGCCGAAATATCCGGTCATCTGGCTTTTCAGCCATAATCCAAGGGTTTCCAGACGGCCGATAAATTCATCATCAATAATGTTTCGTTTCATTGGCTTCTTCCTACTTCTTGTGCTTTAATAACGGTAATACACCGCCCTGCTTTGGATTCAACTCTGCAATAATATCTTCGATTACTTTATCTGCAGTAATTTTTCCGGTAACTGCTTCAAAATTCAGTTTGATTCTGTGACGAAGTACCGGATATGCCAGGCTGTTGATATCGTCATAGGAAACGTTATAACGGCCGTTCATCAAAGCCTTAACCTTTGCTGTTGTAATAAGCGCCTGGGCAGCTCGCGGAGAGGCACCGTACCGTAAATACTTCGCAGAAGTTTCGGAAGCATATTCCCCGGACGGCTGAGTTGCCATAACCAGTTTCATGGTATATTTCATTACATCCTCCGCTACCGGAATTTCCTTGGCGGTTTCTCTCATCAGAAGAAGCTCCTTGGCATTGCATGCTGCTTCTGCAATTTCTTCCATGGTCTTCTGGGTAATATTTACGATTTCTAAGAGTTCCTCCATGTCAGGGTAAGTAATTACCAGTTTAAACATAAAACGGTCCATCTGTGCCTCAGGAAGCGGGTAAGTACCATCCTGTTCGATTGGGTTCTGGGTTGCCAGCACGAAGAATGGCTCTTCTAACTTGTAGGATTCACCCATCACCGTAACGGTGTGCTCCTGCATGGCCTCCAAAAGTGCAGACTGAGTCTTTGGTGTGGCACGGTTAATTTCATCTGCCAGCAAAATATTGGTAAATACCGGACCCGGTTGGAAACGGAACTTGGAATTTCCGTCCTTATCCTTTTCAATAATATTGGTACCGGTAACATCCGCCGGCATTAAATCCGGTGTAAACTGGATTCTGGAAAACGGTAAATCAAATACCTTACCAAGGGAACGTACCAGTCTGGTTTTACCGACTCCCGGTACACCTTCCAGCAATACGTTACCGCCGGCAATCATTGCAATGACACATCCTTCTACAACTTCTTTCTGGCCAATCATATCTTTACCCAGTTCTTTATAAATTCCTTCGCACTTTTCCTTAAACACCTGTAACATTTCCTCTGTAACCATTTTTCTTCTCCTTTTACTCTAATGAATTTGCGTAATCTTCAATCATTTCTCTTATTTCTTCGGAATATTCCCGCTCTGTCAGTGCTTTTAAAATTGCCTGGTAATATTCCTCGTAGACACTTCCGTAGCTTACTTCTCCCTGTTCCGGATCGAAGATGGTTTCACTACCCATACCGGCGAATTCACCTTCCATTCCTTCCTGCGGTTCCCCGTTTTCACCCGGTTCCATGCCTTCCAGAGGTTGTTCCCCCTCACCCGGTTCCTGTTCCTCCGGATTTTCTCCTTCCGGTGGTTCTTCTTCCATCGGCAGTTCTTCCACATCATAGGAAGTGCCGGAGGATGGGCCACCCGGTGCCCAGAAAGTTCCCTCTACCATATTTAATACTTCAATAGAGGTTCCCATCAGATCCTTCATTTTTTTAATCACATGGGATAATTTAAATTGTTCTTCCGTAGCTTCCGTCACCTGAAGCTTCATCTCTTCCGAACCGTCTAATTGCTGCTTTAACAAGGTTAATTCATTTTGCTTTTCGCCTTCATACATATCCAGACGCTTCGAGGCTGTGGCAATTTTTGCGGTTCTGGTTAAGGTGCTGTCCTCCGGAGTAAAGTTGATTGCCAGTGCATCTACAATTTCCTGTAAATCAGATTTCACATTCTCCATAATATCTGATTTTGCCACTGTTTCCGTCAGTGCTGTAATCAGTTCGTCCACAATAGCCATTTCCTTTGCATTCTGCACAGCCAGCGGATCTTCCTCCTTTTCCGGAAATGGTACAAATATCAGAACAGAAACTATAATTGCAAGAAATACGCTGCAAACTACCGGCCATATGTAAAAGCGGATTCCTAAGGCGGAGGTTTCCAGCTTTTCCAGCTGAGTTTTTGCATCCTGCCGCTGTTTTTTTGCAATCAGCGTATCCGACTGCTTCAGTTCTTCCATAGTAATGATGCGTTCCTGCAATCCCAGACTGTCAATCCGTGCCAACACTTCTTTCTTCTTTGGCCGGAACCGGATAACATAACATAGTAACGCTATGAGCAGACCTGCTACCACTGCTGCCACAGCAGCTTTCGATAACATAATGGTTTGATAGCTTAGCCTTCCGTACAAGAGGAGCGCCGCCATAACAGCTAACCCGGCTGACACCCCTATGCTGCCAGCCCGAAGTCCTGCTTCCAGCCGTATCTTTCTTCGAAATTTATGAATTTTCTTTTTATAGTCTTTCATAAAGGTCTCCCGTATTCTTTTATTACAAGGCAACCTATTGCCTTTTCTGAACATTATACCATAATTTTCATATTGTTGCTGTGTATATTTTATGAATTTTAAATTCTATCATTTCAACACACATAATTATTATTTTCAGAATATTGTATCGTTTTTATTCTGTTATTCTTTATTAAAAATATTTTCTTTCTTTTTTCTAACTTTTCTATTGACATTTTTGTTTTTATCAGATATAATAAAGACAACATAAAGAAACTTAATTCGTTTTCATCCTTAAAGAAAGGAAGGTAAAGTCCCATGGCATAAGTAATCTACACTCACACATATCATAGATTTTAACAGCTGCTGGTTCAAAATCTAAATCTAACGAAAGAGAGGTATACTCCAACAAAAACTTAATCCTAATCCAAAAATAAGAAAGAGGTAAAATCCAATGGAAACAATAGTATAAAAGGAGCCACCAAATAATAAATTTGATGGCTCCTTATTTTTTCTTATATTCTGGAATTTACATAGTTCATAATATCCGCATCATCTTCTAACAGTCTTCCGCCGACAATATAGCTGCCTTTATTGTCTGTAGAACGGATTACAACACCGGCTAATTGTCTATTTTCCAAAACATTCAATCCTTTTACCTGTAATTCCACGGTTGCGCCAACACAGTCTGCGAACTCAGATGCTGTACTACGGAAAGCAAAACCACCGGCACTGATATTTACCATTCTTCCGCCAAAGGAACGACCCTTTATTGCGATGAGACATTCATTATCAATGGAAAGTCTCGGATGGCGTCTTCTGTTTAATACCTTCGGACTGTCTGCTAATTTTAACAGATACTTACCATTCACTACCTTACGGTTTACATCTACTCCGTTCCAAATATACACCGTATTATTCACTACAATTTGAACTTCGAACTGATGCTTTGCGGCATATGCTTCCAGGAAATTTTCCATTTGAGATGTTGCAGTAACAAAAACACCGTTTTCTACTACTTCAGCAATTTCCGTATGACAGTCCTTATCCTGCTTCTTATCTATCAGCATGACTTTCATTCCCGGAGTAACATCTGCAAGACTCATGAAACCGCCTTCACCAAGCTCTTCTACCAATTGGCCGACTACCTGCTCAATCTTAATAACATTCTTGGCAGTTTCTTCATACTTATTCATCATAGTAACCGTAGTAGCTTCAGATTCTTTAATTCCGGTAGCCATGCTCACCATGATATCCTGTACCTGCTGCATGTTGTTTACCATGTTCTTGTTCGCAGTCTCCACCTGTTTCATAGCAGTATCTACTACCTGCACTTCATCTCCCAACTGCTTGGAATCTTCTGCAATGGTACCGACACTTTCGTTAACATTCTGCATGGTGACAAGGCTCTCACCAATCAGCTTCAGAATGATAGAGATGGATTCTGTCATTTTTGCAGATGTTTCTTCCAAATGTCCCAGGGCTTCCATAATGCTGTTGGAAGAATTCTGGGTTCCGGTACTTAAGTTTCTGATTTCATCCGCTACTACCGCAAATCCACGGCCTGCATCACCGGCACGGGCAGCCTCAATGGAAGCATTTAATGCCAGTAAATTAGTTTGGGAGGAAATGCTTTCGATGGTTCCGGTTTCCTGTTTTACCTTTTCAAACTGATTACGGAACTCGTTTAAAATAACTTCTGCTTCTGCGGACAGCTTTGCCATGGTATTGGTGGTTTCTACCACACCCTTCAATTCATCAAAGCTGCTTCCTGCATGTTCTGCAGACTTTTTACTGATTTCTACCATATGTTCCACAAGACCTGCCACATTACTTACCTGCTGGTCTATGTCTCTGGTCATATCCATGGAAGAATCAATTTTTCCGCCCAGTTCATTACTCTTATCAATTAAGCCCTCCATGCTGCTTACCACATTCTGGGCACTTTCTTTATTTTCTTCGGACAATTCACGTACCACTGTAACACCGTCTACCACTTCATCACTGGCTGTTTTTACCTGGTCAACGGTGGTAATAACACGGTCTAAGTTAGCCTGAATGGAACCTATCAAAGCATCATCGTGATTTTTCATATGATTGATAGCAACAATATATCCGATATAACAGAACAACATCATGCCAAGCTGAATTTCAAAATTGGAAATATCATTGGCGGTGTTCATTCCGTTCATATAATTTCTGACAATGGAAAAAAGCAGAACCGCAATGCTGGCAGCACCGCAACGGATAATAAAGTTACGGTTTTTATAAATAACAAACATACTTACCAACGGTAAAATATAGGTAAACGCCAAGGTTCCCGGTGATGTTCCCATGATATACAGATAGAAAAAGCCGTAACCAAATCCGCAAATATTATGATACAGCTTAGAATGCCAGCCCTGTACCTTTACTACAATAAGGCCTGCAATAAACGGTCCCCACGCAATGAGCTCCATAATAAGAAAATAGATTGGTGTCTTTAAGCCTTTTACTATCTCAACAGCATATGCAGCAGACAGAACCACCAACATGGCAAGCCACATTCCCATCGTTTTCTTATTTGCACTGGCGGCAAATTTCTTCTCGTCGTAATTCATAAAACATACCCCTTTATCTGTTCTTGTTTTATCCTTCCTGAGCTTTTGTTTTTCTTTCTGTCAAAAACCCACTTAAGTATTCTACCATTTTCCCTTGCTCTTGTAAATAAGCAACCTTTTTATATCCTGCTTCCAGCAGGCACCTGGCCGCCGTCTTGCTTTGATATCCTTCCTTACAGAATAATACTATGGTTTTATCACGGTTTTCGCTTAACACAAAGGGATTTTTTATGATGGAAAGCAGCGGAAGGTTTACCGCTCCAGGCAAACTGCCCTCTGCATATTCCCGCTCAGTCCGGACATCCACTAACAGAGGGCGTTTTTCTTCCTTCATCAACTGCTTTACCTGTTCCAAAGAAATTTCCTCCGGTTCACCGGCTGAACTATAATTCTTTTTTTCAGTCCGGCGTGGTGTACGGAATTCCGGAAAACAGGTCTTTGTTATTATGTCGGATAATTCCTCCTTAGAAACTTCTTTTTCCCCGTTAAAAATCAATCTTCCGTCCGGCAGGACAACTTCATCCATAATGCCCTTTACATATATCTGGATAATATGTCCTGCACAAACCCGGCAGTCAAACAAATCCTGCAGCACATACGCCGGAGAAGAATCTATTTCCTCCGGTTCCTGCAGCTCTGACCGTAAAAATTCATGTACCAGTCCTACAATACTTTTTCTTGTCATAAATTATAATGCCTTTACTCTGAGAGTTACATTTTCACAACCGTCAAGCTTTGTTACCATAAAGCTTCCCGTCGTATTCTGAGTCTTCTCACCGCTCCATAAATCGGTTACTTTGTATGCCTTTGCATTAGCAAACTGCTTCGCATTCCCCATCTTGTGACCCAAAAGCTTCACAATCTGCTCTGCGGAAATTATCAACTCCCCTTCCCATGGCTGATCGTTTACATTGAGGAAGCAAAGAGCCACATCACCGTTTGCCAGTGGTTTTGCCAGAATATCGCAGCGGTTATGGTTGGTGATATAATCGGTGTCAGGTGTATCTGTTTCGATCGTAGTAAACACTCGCTTTGCCTGTATGCCGAGAGCATCCTGATTTAAGGCAATCAGCTCCTTATTAGCAATGATGTTATACATCCAATCACCCTTTGTGACACGGCGTAAATCAAGGCCCAGCATCAGCGGTGAATTCATCATGCACCACATTGCCATATGGGTTTTGCACATGGTTTCGTTAAGACCGTCCATGCCGATCATCATCATGTCAGGATCATTCCAGCCCTTATCAAGACCTGCAAACTCATCCATCACCACAGCCTTGTCATACTGGGAGGTAACACTGGCAGTTCCTCCGTCAAACCAGGTACCTCTGCCCGGATTTCCGTCACCGCCCACACAGAAGGTAATGTCATTTAAGATTCTCCAGGAATCCGCAACCTTATATCCCCAGTTCTGCGGCTGGGTTTTACCCCACTCGCAAAGAGAAAGCACTACATCATGATTTGGATTTGCTTTATTTAATCCGGCAAGTAGCGCCGCATAAGAGTGTAACGTATTTTCCTGACGACGGTGATTCATTACACGAAGACGGTTTGCTCCTGCTGCTAATGTTACAGTAATTGCCTGGCTATCAACAAAAGTTTCTTTGTTATCAGTTGCTGCAAGAAAATCATCATAAAACAGTTCTTCTCCTACTGCCAATTGAAGCCATCTTCCGGTTCCCGGTTCTTCGCCGGAAGCGTAGGTTACATATACCTGATATTCCCCTGCTTCTGCAACCTCTAACGTAAATTCCAGTTCACCGCTTCTTGGTCCGATTGGTGTGGTGCCCACATTAGTTCCGTCAAAAGTTCCTATATTGGTTACATACTCCGCTTCTTTACGACAGCCGAGACCGGTTAATGTTCCTTCTGCCACTGCAGAATACTGTTTTTCAAAATCTTTACCGGTAATCCGTACACTCTTAATATTCGGTGCGTATACATACTTTGCATTGGTTCCGGCAGAAAAAGTAGCATTGTCCCAAAGATAGTAACAGTTATCCACCTTTAAGAAATCCACACCCCAGTCAATATAAGACTGTGCATCCACCTCCTCATGACCGCAGGTTCCCACTGCAGCACCGGCACAAAGATTGGTACCGATGTCATTATACATGCCAAATTTCAGACCTTTTGCATGAATATAGTCCGCCAATGCCCGGAAGCCCTCTGGAAACTTCACTTCTTCATTGGACAACTTTCCGTCCACGCGCTCCTGTTTGTAACAGCCATCATCCAAAACCAGATACTCATAACCCAGCTTATCTAAGCCAAGTTCTATCATTTTATCCGCCATTGTCCTTGTTAATGCGGCAGTATTTCCACTGCCAAACGCGTTCCAGCTGTTCCAGCCCATGGCCGGAAGACGATTCTTCTTTTTATTTAATAACACCTTCCCATTATCAAAAGCATCAAATGCATATTCTTTTCCCATCAGTTTACTTGGTTTTTCCATACGATATCCCATAACAGCGCCTCCTTATTTTGCAATTTTTTCTTTTATTATAATTCATCAGAAATTGCTATGCTATGCTATCCTTGCTAACTTGTTCACAAGGAAGAAGATTTCATTGATTCTGCCGCATGTTTATGCCATAATAAAGCCATCAGACGATAGGAGGGGAATACTTATGAACACCATGCCACAAGTAAAAAACTATGCTGACGGCAGCAATTATTGGGAACAATCTTTTGATACTTTTTCCGCAAAGGTTTATCTTCCGGCCTGCAATTTGCCAACCGACATTATCAATTACGGTTTTATGACACCGTACCTGTTGGTTTTTGAAGAGAAAAAGCTGACTCCGGAAGATGCCAAGCAGTTTTCGGACATCAATGGTCTTTCCGCTATTGCCAAAGAATACGGCGGCAGCGTAGTCTTTATTTATCCAACCACCTGTGATTGGAACACGGCTTCTTCGGCTCTGTTTGCAGACTTGATTTCTAACACAAAAATCGGCCAGTACTACGAAAACGGTGTAACAAAAATGCGGAACCGTTTCACCGGAGAATGGGGCGAATTATTTATTCGAGGCGCCGTACACAGAAGCTTTCTGTACGGCACCGGTGCTTCTGCCGATTATATTGCTACTCATTTGCTGCAAACCATCGAAGGCGATGGTCTGTTCGGCAAAGGCGATATTACACCTGTCTTGTGCTGCTTAGAAAACTTAAGCGTACTTCCTGCACCTGCACGACATGACATTCCCGTAATTTCCATTGGAAACAGTGAAACAATCAACAATGCACTGACAAGCAATCTGGATTACGTTCTTTGTAAGGAAACTGCCGACTATTACAACGACTTTATCTCCTTCGGCAAAAAATTCCGCCGTATGGTCGGTTATTTAAACATCGAACCAGACTTAGATGCCATGGGTATGGCGGTAGAACCGGACGTTGTTACCCTTACTACCGCACCGGACAACCGTGGGGATGATAAAGATACAAAACAGCACAAAGTCGGTTATGTTGCCTACTACAACAAAAAAATTATGGAATCCGGCAAGCCGGTTCCAACCGTACTCTGCTTCCACGGCGGCGGTGATTCCGCTATGTGCATGGTAGCACTTTCCGATTGGCATTTGGTGGTAAACAAGTATGACTTTTTACTCATCAGCATTGAAAACCATTTAAACAGTACCGCCACCGAAATGATGGAACTGCTAAAACTACTAAAAGAAAAATATCCGATTGATGAAGAACGCATCTATTCTACCGGCTTCTCCATGGGCGGCTGTAAAACCTGGGATATGTTCCAGGAATACCCTGCTGTATTTGCTGCGGTGGCTCCGATGGATGCCACCTTCCCTGTCGGTTCCAATGCTTATGGTCAACCGGTGGAAAATTACAATCAGAACACCATCCTTCCGGTCTTCTACGTAGGCGGTGAACTAACCCCTCTTCCGGAGCTTCCGTTCCAGGAAGAAAAATGCCGCAGCCGCATGGAATACGTTCTCAAGGTAAACCGTGCAAAAACACCGTACAACGTAACCTTCGATGACCGTGAAAACTGGCAAAACAAAATCTGGGGCATCGACGGCGATGTTATCTGCAAAGCAAAAGACGACAACCGCGACTGCATCCTGACCATGCACCTGTTTGAAAGCGAAAACGGATGCTGCTACAGCATCTTTGGAAGCGGAAGTAATCAGGCTCATGAAATGCGTCACCTAAACTGTGAAAACGCCTGGAAGTTCTTCTCTCAGTTCAGAAGAAAGAAAGACGGCACCTTGGTTGGCGGTAATATGCAGGATATCATTGCCCTATATCAATAATTTCCCTACATACAAATAAAAAAGAAAGCTGAGGTATCTGTGAATTTCATTATCACAAATCCCTCAGCTTTTCATTCTTAATTATTCCCGCATCGGTTTTACATGATCTGCCGCCCAGGCATTATAATTATCCCTGTAAAAATCATGGTACTCATCAAAAGAAATCTGACAGTCAAATCCCAGCAGTTCCATATCTACGCCGAATAATTCTACAAAAACATTCATCGGGGTCATTCCGTTAGATAAATAAAACTGCTTCCTCCGCTTGCGCTCTTCGTAATTTTCTGCCGTTTCATCCACGATTTCGATTTCCAAGAATACACCTTTTCCCGGATACTGCTCCCTCATCTTTTTAAGCATCTTTGAACCAATCCCCTGCCCCCGGCGGTTCTTTGCCACCGCCAGATAATCCAACAGGATTTTATCCGGACCGTTAATGGTAATCACCAAACCGGCGAATTTTCCACTATCCATGCAATACCAAACATCACTTTTTCCTTTTTTGTACATGGTACGAATCATGGAAAACGGTTTCTTTTCACTGGTAGGGAATGCTGCCTGATATAAACGATAAAGACGTAACCACTCCCCCCAGCCCTTCGGACTTTTTATATCCATTCAAAATCACCTCCGGTGAGAGCAAGGCTAAGCAATGTATCCATTTTTTCTACATCCTCATCCCGTATCACGTCCAACAGTTTTGCGTTTTCCTTTGTCACCGGTAATTCTTCATCCGGGCCAACCTCCATGTCCACTTCTTCTCCGCAATATGGGCACACCAGTGTCGGCGTAATTCTCACATCCAAAAAACGCATCTTACATTCTATACATTCATAAAAGCCGCAAAGCTTTGTTCCATCCGGTACGAAATACATAATTTTATCCTCCAAGATATCTTATACATCATTATTTTATCATATCTTCTGCAAAAGAAAAAGTCCCCGATAACCATCAGGGACAATTTCTTTTTCATAGACTCTCTTTATAATTCTCTCTTACGCAATATCATCCATCTGCGCTGTATATAACTTATAATAATAGCCCTTCTTTGCCATCAATTCGTCATGGCTGCCACACTCTACAATACCGCCCTGATCCACGTACATAATCTTGTCACAGTTCTTGATAGTGGACAAACGGTGGGCAATAATGAAGGATGTTCTTCCTTCCAGCATAGCGTTTAAGCCCTGCTGTAATGCTTTTTCTGTCTGTACGTCAATACTGGAGGTTGCTTCATCCAGTACCAGGATTGCCGGATTGGAAAGCAGGGTTCTTGCAAAGGAAATGAGCTGCTTCTGACCCTGGGAAAGCAAGGAACCACGTTCCTTTACCTCGGTCTGATAGCCATCCTGGAACCGGTTGATAAAATCATCCGCGCAAACCGTCTTACTGGACTTAATGATTTCTTCCGTAGTGGCATCCAGCTTACCGTAGCGGATATTATCTTCAATGGTTCCGGAGAAGATAAAACTGTCCTGTAACATGATGCCCATCTGGGAACGAAGGGAATGCAGGGTAACTTTGGAAATATCCTGCCCATCAATCAGTACACGGCCCTGACCCACGTTGTAGAAACGGGAAATCAGGTTGACGATGGTACTCTTACCTGCACCGGTAGGACCAACCAGTGCAACACTTTCGCCTGCTTTTACCGTAAAGGATACATTCTTTAATACGTCCTTGCCTTCTTCATAGGCAAAAGTAACGTTTTCAAAAGTGACATCACCTTTAATTGCCGGCATTTTCACCGCGCCTTCTGCATCATCTACGGTAACCGGCTCATCCAAGGTTTCAAAAATACGCTCCAAATAAGCGATATTATTAATAAAGTTGTTGAAAATATTTCCGAGGTTCATGATAGGTTGCCAGAACCGTGCCGCATAAGATGTAATGGCAACAATCACACCAAGGCTCACCTGACCCTGTCCCATAAAGATAAGACCAACCACAAATACTGCTGCTCTTACCCAAACAGAAATGTTATCAATGCCCGGCCAAACCAGGTTACTGTAGCTGACTGCCTTAAACCATGTGGTTCTGCAACGGTCACAAAGTTCCGCAAAGGTTTCTGCATTTTCTTCTTCCCTTGCAAACATCTGGGTAATTCTTGCACCCACAATGTTTTCCTGAAGATATGCATTTAAGTTGGAATTCTTATTGGATACCTGCTGCCATGCCTTTCTCTGACGGTTCTTAATCCAGAACATAAATATTGCCAGAATAGGTACGCCGGCAAGTACCACCAAGGAAAGCTTTACGTTTACGCAGAACATAAAAATGACAATGAAAATCAGGTTCATGATTTCCAGTACTACGTTAATCAAACCGTTGGAAAGCATATCTGAAACGGAGTTAACGTAGTTTACTACACGGATAAGAATCTTACCGTGAGGTCTGTCATCGTAATACTGGAACGGAAGCTTCTGTAAATGCTCAAACACATCCTTACGGATATCATAAATTATATTCTGGCTGACGTTAATCATAATTTTGGAGCGGATGGTGGTAAAAATGATACTTAAAATAAAGGTTCCGCATAATAATGCCACCAAAATAAACAGCATACGCACATCCTTATCAGGGATAGCCTCATCCAATGCTTTTTGTGTAATCACCGGACCAAACAAGCCGGTAATACCACCAATCGCACTGAGCACAAGCGCAAAAATCATCATGCCGAGATATTTTTTAATATAAACAAATGCACGAAGGAGATGATGATAGTCAAAAGGGGTTTCTAAGACTTCGTCTTCACGATAGGTATTTCTTCTAGCCATAATTATGCCTCCCCTCCTTCCATGGTTTCACCGGTCTGTAACTGCACCAAATTATAATAATAGCCCTTCTTTGCCACTAATTCGTCATGGGTTCCGGACTCAGTAATTCTACCATCCTGAATAATTAAAATCTTATCCGCAAACTTAGTGGTGGAAATTCTTTGGGCAATAATCAGCTTGGTACAAGGGAAATCCAGTTCCTTTAAGCTGTGCTGAATCTGCTTCTCGGTTTCCATATCCACCGCAGAAGTGGTATCGTCCAGAATGAGAATTGCCGGCTTAACCGCCAGGGCTCTTGCCAGGGAAATTCTCTGCTTCTGTCCACCGGATAAGCCTACACCACGTTCACCCACAATGGTATCATAGCCTTCCGGCATTCTGGTAATAAACTTAGCTGCTGCAGAATACTTTGCAAACTTTTCTACTTCTTCTTTGGTAAGGCTGCTGTCACCATAGGCAATGTTGCCGTCAATGGTATCGGAATATAAAAGAACGTCCTGGGTAGCCAGACCGATATTTTTACGAAGCTGACCAAGCTTCATATCACAAACATTTACGCCGTCCACCAGCACTTCACCTTCTGTCGGTTCATAAAACCGCGGAATCAACTGAATCATGGAGGTTTTACCGCAACCGGTTTCGCCCATAATTGCCACGGTTTCACCCGGATTTGCTACAAAGGAAATGTTATGCAGTACCGGAAGATTGCCGTCCTCATACTGAAAGCTGACGTTCTTAAATTCTACCTTACCGGCAAAACGGTTTGGCATGTCCACTGCATCTTCCTTATCTACAATCTTTGGCTCGGAATAGTAAATTTCCATTACCTTATCGGATGCAGCAGAAAAGCGCTGGAATTCATTCATAATGTTGCCCAGCATTCTCATTGGGTTCTGCACTGCCCAAATAAGTCCGGAGAATGCCACATACTCACCCATGGTCAGCTGACCGTTAATAATGAACAGACCGCCTACAACCAAAAGGACAATCGGCATAAGGTTGGCAAAGGTTTCGATATATGGGAAGAATGTAATCCAGGTTAAAGCAGTTTTCTTATTTGTCTTAGAAAATTCTATACTGCATTTATCAAATTTATTGATTTCATACTCTTCTCTTGCAAATGCCTTTACCACACGGTTACCGGAAATATTTTCCTGTGCTGCCGTGTTAAGGAGAGACAGCTTCTCACGGAGTTCTTTGTGTCTTGGTGCCACCTGATTACGGAACAACACAATAACTATCATAATAAACGGAGCAATGGCAAGTATTGCCAGTGCCAGGCGCCAGTCCATGTAAATAAAGTAGGCCGCGGTTGCCACTAAAAGAGAAAAAGACTCTACAATGCTTCGGATCACCCAGGCAATCATGTGGCGTACTGCATCTAAGTCGCCGGTGACACGGGTCATTAAGTCGCCGGTACGATAGGTATTATAAAACTGCATGTCCTGCCGTTCAATCTTATCAAACAGATGGGTTCTGACACGGTATAACACCTTTTGGGAAACATGCTCCACATCCATACAAACCAAATATACAATTAACGTCCGCAAGAAGGTAAAGCCAACCATGGCAATGACCAGCTGAAAGAATAAATCTCTCTTAGTAACAATATTGGTTGCTGCATCTTCTCCCGTTAAGAACAAATCAACAATCTGCTGTGTAAAATACGGAACCGTAAGCTGCATTACGTTATAGACAATAGTTCCCAAAATACCTATGGCATAAATAACTCTGTAACCTTTCATATTTTCCCAGAGCCAAGCCATTTTTGAGTGCTTTTTCGTATCCATGAAATCCTCCTAAGTACATAAAAAATGCCAGTGATTCTACTCACTGGCATTTTACTCTACTTGTATACATTTTTCAATCGAACAAATCTATCTTTTATTGTAAAAAAATATCCTTTTTAACTGGAATCCTTTATTTATACGAAGAGGAGAGTATTTCTTATCTCTCTTAGAACCTCTCATTTTAGGGCTAGTACACCATTTAGTACACCATTTACTACACTACCTTTAATTTATTTTGCACCTCTGACATTTCTTTTTGAATGTGGTCTTGTGTTACATGAACATATAAATCCAGTGTCATTTTTATGGAACTATGACCCAATATTGCCTGTAAAGTTTTGGGGTTCATTCCTGC
>JAGAQI010000054.1 GCA_017622795.1 Lachnospiraceae bacterium | reverse complement strand
GATGATTGTGCTGCCGATGCTCCTTATTTTGATGTATTCCTTTACCGAGCACGGCAACTCCATCATTTCCTTTGCTGTTACCTTTGACCACTATATTAAGTTCTTCTCCGACCCGGACTTTTTATTAGTGTTATGGCGTTCCTTTACCATTGCGGTTAAAACAACGATTATTTGTCTGCTGCTTGGCTATCCGTTGGCGTATTTCATTGCCCGCAGTGCGGAAAAGTGGCAGAATATCCTGGTGCTTTGTATCACCATCCCAACCTGGATTAATATGCTGGTCAGAACCTACGCCTGGATTGGTCTTCTTTCCGACGGCGGTCTGTTTGCACAGATTTTAGGTTTCTTCGGCGTGGAAGAGGTGGAAATTCTTTATACCGAATTTGCAGTGCTTCTCGGCATGGTATATAACTTTCTGCCGTTTATGATTCTGCAGATTAACACCTCTCTTTGCAAGATGGACCAGAACCTGTTAAATGCCAGTGCGGACCTGGGTGCCACACCGTTCCAAACCTTCTGGAAGGTAACGTTCCCATTATCGTTACCTGGTGTTATTAACGGTATTACTTTAGTATTTTTACCGGCCATCAGTGCGTTCTTTATTCCAAAGCTTCTTGGCGGCGGACAGTATTTCTTGATCGGTAACCTGATTGAAAACCAGTTTATTACGGTTGGTGAGTGGAATTTCGGTTCTGCCATTTCTATGATTATGGCTACTGTTATGATGCTTCTCATGATGCTTGTTAAGAGACTGGAAACCCGTAATCAGGGCGGAAAGGAGGACAACTAGTATGAAGAAAAGCAGTCGTCCTTTCGGCAAGGTTCTCATGATTTTAGCAATCGTGTTTTTCTATCTGCCGATTTTGTACATGATTATTTTCTCCTTCAATGAAGGAAAATCGTTAACTACATTTACCGGATTCTCCCTGCGTTGGTATCAGCACATGCTGGAGTCCCGGGATATGATGAGTGCCCTGTACACTACCTTTACTGTAGCAATTTTGGCAACACTTATCTCTACTGTAGTGGGAACCATTGCGGCCATTGGACTTTCCAGTTCCAAAAAGCTTGTCCGTGATGTGGTGGAGCAGGTCAACAATTTTCCGATTATGAATCCGGATATTGTTACCGCCATCGGCTTTATGCTGCTGTTCATCACCTTTAAGGTGGAGCGCGGCTATGTAACCATGCTGTTAGCGCATATTGCCTTTTGTATTCCGTACGTAATGCTTTCCGTTATGCCGAAGGTACGGTCTCTGGACCCGAACCTGGCAGATGCGGCTATGGACCTTGGTGCAACCCCGTGGATAGCACTTACCAAGGTAATTGTTCCGCAGATTACACCGGGTATTTTCTCCGGTGCGCTTATCGCATTTACCATGTCGGTGGATGATTTCATCATCTCTTACTTTGTTACCGGCGGTGGTGTGAAGAACTTAAGTATTATGGTTTATACCATGAGCAAACGTGTAAATCCAAGTATTAACGCGGTATCCACCTTGGTTGTTGTGATTATTACCGTTGCACTTGTGATTATCAATGTGGTGCCTGCCATTGCGGCAAAGCGCCCGAAAAAGGCAGAAATGGGCAAGAGAAAAATTGCCATCCCATGCACGATTGGTGCTGTGGTAGTGGCAGGGATTATTGCTATTTTTGCTATGAAGCCGGAAGTAAATTCCGACCTGCCGTATTCCGGACAGACCTTATATATTTACCTGCCGGGTGAATATATGGGCGAGGAAATTGTACCGCTGTTTGAGGAGCAGACCGGCTGTACGGTGATTGTAGAGAATTTCGATTCCAATGAGCAGGCGTACATTAAGGTTACCAATGGGGAATCCTACGATATCATCATTCCGAGTGACTATATGATTCAGCGTCTCATGGAAGAGGGTTACTTACAGAAGTTAGATAAGTCCCTGATTACGGTTTGGGATGAGCTGGATGAAGCAGTACTTAGTCCTGCCTTTGACCCGGATAACGAGTATTCTGTATCCTACTTCTGGGGTACCGTTGGTATTGTATATGACAAGACCAAGGTTTCCGAGGAAGACCTGGAAGAGCAGGGTTACGGTATTTTCTTAAATGAAAAGTATAAGGGCGATATTTACCTGTACGATTCCGAGCGTGACTCATTTATGATGGCGTTAAAGGATCTTGGTTATTCCATGAATACCGAGAATGAAGCAGAACTACAGGAAGCATATGAGTGGTTGGTACAGTGCGTGACCACCATGGACCCTGAAATTGTTACTGACGAAATCATCGATAACATGGCGCAGGGCAGAAAGGCTCTGGGTCTTTGTTACTCCGGTGACGCCACCTACATTATGAGTGAAAACGAAAACATGGGCTTCTACATGCCGGAAGAGGGAACCAACCGTTGGTACGATTCCATGGTAATCCCGACCACTGCAGAAAGCTATGAGCTGGCTCATGAATTCATGAATTTTGTCAATTCCTATGATATGGCATACGCTAACTCTGACTGGGTAGGATATACTTCTCCGAACCTTGCGGTTAAGGAAGATTTATCCTCCGAAGAGGAAGAAGGAAGCTACGCAGGTATCAATGCGTATATTCCGAGAACAGATCATCCGTTGGATGAAGTGTTCGTATTTAATGAAGAAGTAAAGAAGTTAATGGGTAATCTTTGGAGTAAAGTAAAGATTGCGGCAAGTAACGCGAAATAAAGCGAAGGCTGTGAACAGAAGATAGTTTTAGAAAATTCCGTATCCGTGTTCGCCTGCCTCCTCATACAGTCGTTCATTTAGACCGGAACAAACGGAAAGATGTTTGTCCGTTCTATCTGAACAACTGTATGCTGAGAGGTCGGACACATTGGATACGGAATTTTTAAAACTAAGACTCTTTCACAGCCTTTTATTTATTAGTACGTTGCTTGCCGAAAGTTTACTTTGAATCAGGAAGATAAGCCATCGGTTGGCTTCAAATGCAAAGAACACCGCAACCCTTGGGAAGTGAAACAGGGTGTTTTATGATAGACTTTAAGAAGATAAAGTAACAAAGGGGGATACGATGAAATGCCGGATAAAAAAACAGTAACGCAAACAACTTGCCCAAGCGGGCTTTGTGTCAAACAGATGGGAGTGCAATACGGAACCGTAGAACATATTACGTATGATTCTGTGACTACCGGTTTGGAGCGGGGGGCAAATGTGCTTCTTCCTGCAGATTACAGTACGGACAAAAAGTATGCAGTATTATATTTCCTGCATGGAATTTTCGGGGACGAAAATAGTTTAATTGGGGACGACAATAATAAAATCAAGGAAATTACCGCAAATCTGGTGGCGGAGGAACGTACAAAGGATATGATTGTGGTGTTCCCGAATATGTATGCAAAAACTAATCCGGACCAGCAGCCGGGCTTTTCTGCAGAGGCAGTACTTCCGTACGATAATTTCATTAATGATTTGGTTAATGACCTGATTCCTGTCATTGAGAATAAGTATTCTGTGCATAGCGACCGGGAAAACCGTGGGATTTTAGGGTTTTCCATGGGCGGACGCGAAACTTTGTTTATTGGTCTTTCCAGACCGGACTTGTTTGGTTATATCGGGGCAATTGCGCCGGCACCGGGTCTGGTTCCGGGAAAAGATAATTTTATGACCCATGTGGGCCAAATGCAGGAAGCTGATGTGAAGTATAACGAGAACGATATTCTTCCGGAACTTTTGATGATTTGCTGCGGCACCAAAGACGGTGTGGTTGGTAAGTTTCCGGAAAGCTATCATAAGATTATGACAACCAATGGAGTAGAGCATCTTTGGTATGAGGTTCCCGATGCGGATCATGATTGCAATGCGATTAAGAGTGGAATATATAATTTCCTGATTCGATGGAATAAAAAATAAGCGATAGAGGAGAAGGGAGAAAACGATGTATCGTAAATTATTGGTAGTATTAGGAATTTATTTGTGCATGGGTTTTGCGGCTTGCGGCAGCGCAGAGGGCAATCAGGGAGAAACTCCTGCAACGGTAACGGAGGCACCTGCTACAGAGGCACCTGCGGCAACTGCAACGGAAGCTCCGGCAGAGACAGTGGCACCGACAGCAACTCCGACACCCACCGTAAAACCGGCAGAGGATTGGTTTGAAGGTGTGACACCGGCAAGGGCATACAAGGGTCTCACGGATACCAATCCGATTATTACCCAGTGCTTTGGCGCGGATCCGTATGCCATGGTGTACGGAGATACGGTTTACTTTTATATGACTGCAGATGTATTTGAATATGACAACAAAGCGCAGTTAAAGGAAAACTCTTACGGAAAAATCAACACCATCAAGGTGGTTTCCACGAAGGATATGGTGAACTTTACCGATCACGGTGCCATCATGGTGGCGGGTTCCAAGGGAGCAGCAACCTGGGCGGGAAATTCCTGGGCTCCGGCAGCAGCATGGAAAACTATTGACGGTCAGGATAAGTTTTTCCTGTACTTTGCAGATTCTGCAAGAGGAATCGGTGTATTAGTGGCGGATAGTCCGACGGGACCGTTCAAGGATCCGATTGGTGGTGCGCTGATAGACCGGAGTGTGCCAAACTGCGGTGATATTACCTGGCTCTTTGACCCGGCAGTATTGGTGGATGATGACGGTACCGGCTATCTGTATTTTGGCGGCGGTGTACCGGAAGGAAAAGCGGCAGACCCGGGCAATGCAAGAGTGGTGAAGTTAGGCGATGATATGATCAGTCTTGCCGGGGATCCGGTAAAAGTAAATGCTCCGTATTTGTTTGAAGATTCCGGTATCCATAAATATCAGGACAAATATTATTACACCTACTGTACCAACTGGAATGTGGATGCGGCAGGAACTGCACAATACGGCTTCCATAATGCAGAGATTGTCAGTATGGTAAGTGACAGCCCAATGGGACCGTTTGAGTTCAAGGAAGTTATCTTGGAAAATCCGGGTAAGTACTGTGGTCTGTATGGTAACAACCATCATTGCGTATTTACTTTTAGTGACCGTTGGTATATTACCTACCATGCCCGTACGCTGGAAAAGAGTATGGGAATCGATAAGGGGTACCGTGTAACCCATGTGGATGAATTTGCCATGCAGAAGGACGGTACTATCGGCATGATTAAGCAGACCACCAAGGGCAGAGAACAGCTGTGCTACGTTGACCCGTATGTGGAAAACAGTGCTGCTATGATTGCAGTGCAGGGTGGTGTGAATACAACAGCAGCAGATGTGAACGCAACCTTCTATGGTGCAGGTGCCATGGCACTTGCAAACATGGACGAAGGGGCATTTGTAAAGGTAAAAGGCGTTGATTTTGGCGAAACCTCCCCGGCAAGTGTTACTGCGATGCTGAAGGTATCCGGCGGAGGCGAGGGTGCCATTCAGATTCGTGTGGATGGTCTTGAGGGAGAAATTGTAGGATATGTGAATGTAGACAGACTGACCGGTGTG
The DNA here is from genome assembly GCA_017622795.1 of Lachnospiraceae bacterium. Classification (GTDB taxonomy): domain Bacteria; phylum Bacillota; class Clostridia; order Lachnospirales; family Lachnospiraceae; genus SIG299. Next base: position 5,671 of record JAGAQI010000054.1, on the reverse strand, counting down.
GAATATGAAGCATATACTTCAGTTCTTGACACCAAGATAACCGGAGTACATGATTTGTACTTTATTTTCTGCGGTGACGGTTACAGAGTAATGAGTTGGAAATTTGAAAAATAAGAAAAAGAAAGGACTTTCCGGATGGCATGGGAAGTCCTTTCTTTATGGTGAATTCAGTTCAGCCCGCGCCATTCGCAAAGGCACCTATGGTGCTTTACCGCTGCTTCGCAGCTACTTTGCTCATATACGGGCGCTAACCCGGTGCAATTAGACACCCACAAAAATATGCTCGCATATTTTTGTGGTGGTTGTCATCGCACCGGCTGAACTGTTTTAAAAATATACTGGAAAATTTTTCGAAAAAAGGTATTGACAGCTTGAATTGTTTGTGATACCATGTAAGATGCACTTTAATATGGTAAGCTGTGCCACTATGCTTAATTATAGCACATTATGTGGTATTTGAAAAGCCCTATTTAGTGTTCACACAAAAAATATAAGGGGTGACAACGTCAAATGGATAAGAATCGAATCCGTCCTATGAAAGTCGGAAAAGGCGTAAGAATGAGCTATTCCAAACAAAAAGAAGTTCTTGAGATGCCAAATCTCATTGAAGTTCAGAAAGACTCCTATCAGTGGTTCCTGAAGGAAGGTCTTTACGAAGTGTTTGAGGATATCTCCCCAATTTCCGATTATTCCAATCACTTAAGTCTTGAGTTTGTGGACTTCCAGCTTTGCGAAGAAGACAAGAAGTACACAATCGAAGAGTGTAAAGAACGCGACGCAACCTATGCGGCACCTTTAAAGGTTAAAGTTCGTCTCTATAACAAGGAAAATGGCAGCGTTAAAGAAAACGACATTTTCATGGGCGATCTTCCTATTATGACAGAAACAGGTACATTCGTTATTAATGGTGCAGAGCGTGTTATCGTAAGCCAGTTAGTACGTTCCCCTGGTATCTACTATGCCATCGGTCACGACAAGATTGGTAAGACTCTGTACTCCTCCACCGTTATTCCTAACCGTGGTGCGTGGTTAGAGTACGAAACAGACTCCAACGATGTATTTTATGTACGTGTAGACCGTAACAGAAAGGTACCTATCACTGTACTCATCCGTGCGCTCGGAGTTGGTACAAACCAGCAGATTACAGATTTATTCGGTGAAGAGCCAAAGCTTACCGCAAGCTTTTCCAAGGACCCGTCTGAAAACTATCAGGACGGCTTATTAGAGTTATACAAAAAGCTCCGCCCGGGTGAACCTTTATCCGTAGACAGTGCAGAATCCCTTATCAGAGGCATGTTCTTTGATCCAAGACGTTATGACTTGGCAAAGGTAGGCCGTTATAAATTCAATAAAAAGCTTGCACTCAAGAACCGCGTTGTAGGTTTCAAACTTGCGGAAGATGTAGTTACAGCAGATGCTGAAATTATTGCAGAAGCAGGTCAGGAAATCACAGAAGAACTGGCTGTTCGTATTCAGAATGCAGCAATTCCTTATATTGTAGTACAGACAGCAGAAAGAAACTGCCGTGTACTTTCCAACTTCATGGTTGACATTGCTGAGTACATCCCTGACTGCAACAAGGCAGAACTTGGTGTAACAGAGCTGGTATACTATCCAAAGCTTCGCGAATTACTGGATACCTATACCGACCGTGAGGAATTACTTGAGGCAGTAAAGAAGAATATTGTTGACCTCATTCCAAAGCACATTACAAAGGAAGACATTTTTGCTTCCATTAACTATAACATGCACTTAGAGTATGGTGTCGGCACTGATGATGATATCGACCATCTGGGCAACAGACGTATCCGTGCGGTTGGTGAATTACTTCAGAACCAGTACAGAATCGGTCTCTCCAGAATGGAACGTGTGGTTCGTGAAAGAATGACAACCCAGGATGTCAACGGTGTAACTGCACAGAACTTAATTAACATCAAGCCGGTAACTGCAGCAGTGAAGGAATTCTTCGGAAGCTCCCAGCTGTCCCAGTTTATGGATCAGCATAACCCTCTGGGCGAATTAACTCATAAGAGACGTTTGTCCGCACTGGGTCCTGGTGGTCTTTCCAGAGACCGTGCATCCTTCGAAGTTCGAGACGTACATTACACCCACTACGGCAGAATGTGTCCTATCGAAACTCCTGAAGGTCCGAACATCGGTCTTATCAACTCCCTTGCTTCCTATGCAAGAATTAATGAGTATGGTTTCCTGGAAGCTCCATACCGCAAGTTAGACAAGTCTGACCCTGCAAATCCAAGGGTAACAGATGATGTTATTTACATCACAGCAGATGAAGAAGATAAGTACGTAGTCGCTCAGGCGAACGAAGAACTGGACGAAAACGGATATTTCGTAAACAACAATGTATCCGGTCGTTTCCGTGAAGAAACTTCCCAGTTTGAAAAGAAGAGAGTCGACCTTATGGACGTATCTCCTAAGATGGTATTCTCCGTTGCTACAGCTATGATTCCGTTCCTGGAAAACGACGATGCTAACCGTGCCCTCATGGGTTCCAACATGCAGCGTCAGGCTGTTCCGCTTCTTTTCACAGAAGCTCCGGCAGTAGGTACCGGTATGGAATTAAAGACAGCGGTAGACTCCGGTGTCTGTGTAATTGCCAAGAAGGCAGGTACGGTAGAACGTGCTACTTCTAATGAAATTACTATTAAAAATGATGACAATACAAGAGATACCTACAAGCTCTTAATGTTTGCACGAAGCAACCAGGGTACCAGCATCAATCAGAGACCTATCGTTGTAAAGGGCGAGCATGTAGAAGCAGGTCAGGTTATCGCAGACGGTCCTTCCACCGCAGGCGGTGAACTTGCTCTTGGTAAGAACCCTCTCATCGGCTTCATGACATGGGAAGGTTACAACTACGAAGATGCTGTTCTTCTTAGCGAAAGACTGGTTCAGCAGGATGTTTATACTTCGATTCATATTGAAGAATACGAAGTAGAATCCCGTGATACCAAGCTCGGTAAGGAAGAAATCACAAGAGACGTTCCTGGTGTAGGTGAGGATGTATTAAAGGATCTGGATGAGCGTGGTATCATCCGTATCGGTGCTGAAGTACGTGCAAGAGATATTCTGGTTGGAAAGGTAACACCAAAGGGTGAAACCGAGCTTACCGCAGAAGAAAGACTCCTCCGTGCTATCTTCGGTGAAAAGGCAAGAGAAGTAAGAGATACTTCCCTGCATGTACCACACGGCGAATACGGTATTGTTGTAGACGCCAAGGTATTTACAAGAGAAAATGGTGATGAGCTTCCTCCGGGAGTAAATCAGACAGTTCGTGTATATATTGCCCAGAAGAGAAAGATTCAGGTCGGCGATAAGATGGCTGGTCGTCACGGTAACAAGGGTGTCGTTTCCCGCGTACTTCCGGTAGAAGACATGCCATTCCTTCCAAACGGTCGCCCACTGGATATCGTATTAAATCCTCTCGGCGTTCCTTCCCGAATGAACATCGGTCAGGTTAAGGAAATTCACTTGAGCCTTGCATCCAAGGTGCTTGGTTTCAATGTGGCTACTCCGGTATTCGACGGTGCAAAGGAAGAAGACATCATGGATACCCTGGAAATGGCTAACGATTACGCTAACACTTCCTGGGAAGAATTCCAGGCAAAATATAAGGATATTGTACATCCTGAAATTATGGAATATCTGGGTAACAACCTGGATCACAGAGATGAGTGGAAGGGTGTAGAAATCAAGCGTGACGGTAAGGTACAGCTCCGTGACGGTAGAACCGGCGAACCTTTCGACGGCGAAGTAACCGTTGGTTTCATGCACTACTTAAAGCTCCATCACTTAGTAGATGATAAGATCCATGCACGTTCCACAGGTCCTTACTCCTTAGTAACACAGCAGCCACTGGGTGGTAAAGCACAGTTTGGTGGCCAGCGTTTCGGTGAAATGGAAGTTTGGGCACTGGAAGCTTACGGTGCGGCTCACATCCTTCAGGAAATCCTCACCGTTAAGTCCGATGACGTTACAGGACGTGTTAAGACTTACGAAGCAATCATTAAGGGTGAAAACATTGCTGAGCCTGGTATTCCTGAGTCCTTCAAGGTACTCTTAAAGGAATTACAGTCCCTGGCATTGGATGTAACCGTACTTGATGAAAACGGCGAAGAAGTAATTATGACTGAAAATATTGACTACGGCGATGCAGACCTGACTCCAATCATTGAGGGTGAAAACAATTACCGTTATGATGAAGGCTTTGCAGATGCCGGTTACAGCGAAGTAAATCCTGAGGAAAACGGTGCCGATTTCGGTATGTTTACCGACGATAATGATATGGATTTCGGTCCGCTGGATGACGCCGAATTTGATGACGGTTATGACGAATAAGAAGGGAGTGCCAAAGAATGTCTATGGATATGATGAATGACAGCGTTAAGGAAATTACCTATGACGCGATTAAGATTGGATTGGCTTCACCTGAGAAAATCAGAAGCTGGGCTACTAACTCCAGAGGCGAACTGGGCGAAGTAACAAAGCCTGAGACAATCAACTACAGAACCTTAAAGCCGGAAAGAGACGGTCTCTTCTGTGAAAAAATCTTTGGACCAAGCAAGGACTGGGAATGTCACTGTGGTAAATACAAGAAGATTCGTCATAAAGGTGTTATCTGTGACCGTTGTGGCGTAGAAGTTACCAAGGCTAGCGTACGTCGTGAACGTATGGGTTGTATCGAACTGGCAGCTCCGGTTTCCCATATCTGGTATTTCAAGGGAATCCCTAGCAGAATGGGTCTTATCTTAGACCTTTCTCCTAGAACACTGGAAAAGGTACTTTACTTTGCTTCCTATATCGTACTTGACAAGGGTACTACCGAGTTACAGTACAAGCAGGTATTAAGCGAAAAGGAATACAAGGAAGCTTATGATAAATACGGCGATGCATTCCGTGCAGGTATGGGTGCAGAATCCATTAAAGAGCTCTTAGAAGCAATTGACTTAGAGGCAGAGTCCGAAGAGTTAAAGAAGGGCTTAAAGGAATCCACCGGCCAGAAGCGTGCCCGTATTATTAAGAGACTGGAAGTAGTGGAAGCATTCCGTGAATCCGGTAATCGTCCGGAATGGATGATTATGGACGTTATTCCGGTAATTCCTCCGGACCTTCGTCCGATGGTTCAGTTAGACGGTGGCCGTTTTGCTACCTCCGACATGAACGACTTATACAGAAGAATCATCAACCGTAACAATCGTTTAAAGAGATTGTTAGAGCTTGGTGCACCGGACATCATTGTCCGCAACGAAAAGAGAATGCTGCAGGAAGCTGTTGACGCCCTGGTAGATAACGGACGCCGCGGCCGTGCAGTAACAGGTCCTGGTAACAGAGCATTAAAGTCTCTGTCCGACATGTTAAAGGGTAAGCAGGGACGTTTCCGTCAGAACTTACTTGGTAAGCGTGTTGACTACTCCGGACGTTCCGTTATCGTAGTAGGTCCTGAACTTAAGATTTACCAGTGTGGTCTTCCAAAGGAAATGGCAATCGAACTGTTCAAGCCTTTCGTAATGAAGGAGCTGGTTGCTAAGGGAACCGCACATAACATTAAATCCGCAAAGAAGATGGTAGAAAGCCTCAAGCCTGAGGTTTGGGATGTACTGGAAGAAGTTATCCGTGAGCATCCGGTTATGTTAAACCGTGCTCCTACACT
>JAGAQI010000053.1 GCA_017622795.1 Lachnospiraceae bacterium | reverse complement strand
TTTACTGTCCTCTCCATAGGTCCACCCAAATCCATCTCCCTTGTATCTTGGAAAAATATCTGTTACTAACTTTTCTTTGTGACAAAAAACACATTCCATATATATTCGTCTATCTGTTTTAAAACTCTTAATATCCATTGATATACCTCCTCAAATTGGAATTTAGTAAACTGTATGTTCTGTACAGAATTTCTGTATTATATTTAAAACTTCACTATCATAATAAGTTGCGCCACCATGAGCATCATTATCTTCCAGTTCATAATAACTTGTTTCATGTCCAGTAGCTACAAGATTATCATATAACACTCTGCTATTTTCTACCGACACTATTGGGTCTAGTTCACTATGTAAAAGCAACACCGCTGGTAGTTCTATGTCCTTTGTTATATACATTCCACAAGAAGCCTTCCTTGCCAACTCTTCATTGCCCTCAATTTTATCCACACCAAGTAATACCGCCGAAGGACGCACTTGCATCCATGGTGGCAGTGGGTCTTTTGCACAAATCAGTATATCTGTTGATGCACTTTCCAAAATCACACCAGAAATATTCGTGATTTTTTCACATAAACCATGTTCACTAAATAATACAGTCATCATAGCAATATGCCCACCAGAGGAATTGCCCATAAGAAAAATCCGTTCAGTATCAATATGGAAATTCTCAGCAATAGACGGAATAAATTTAAGTGCATTGCAAACATCTTCTACTTGTGCAGGGAATGGAGCAATATCAGATTCACGATACTGCATTACCGCTACTACATAGCCTCTCTTTGCCAATGTTGCATACTGTGGAATATCATTATACATCTCTTGCTTATGCCATGCTGAACCTGGAATAAATAAAATAAGCGGATATTTTTCTTCCTTATTCATCTCACGCTTATATGGAAAAATAATTTGTAAATACCTTTTGCAATTACCATAATCATAATATTCCCAATCCTGCGAATATAACCACTGCATTTCATTACTTCCAGTAACAACTTTAATTCGTTCTTTCATTAGTGCCCTCCCAAGTCATAATTTTATTATTATATTGACACCTACAACTTCAAGTTTATCTAACGATATCTGAATTATATCACATATCCCAATGAACCACAATTCCATAAAGAGTAACTAGGGATTTTTTGCGTATCTCAATCGCCGGTTCTACTGTTTTTGCGTATGTTTCGCTCCGACATTCAGTACTTTTCCGGCAAGCTCCAAGGCAGTGGAAGCTTTTAAATATGGATACTTTGGATGGAGAGGCTAACTGTCTGAGGTGCAGGGGAGAATGTGTATGATGTTTTGGAAACTATGTAAAGGATTTGGGTATTCAAAAGGCGCGAGAGCGCTTTTAAGGAAGGTTCTGGTCTCTGTGGACACCTTGTGTGTCTGACAGAGGCCGGAACCTTCCTTAAAAATAGTCCATTGGACTTTTTGAACACCCAAATCAAAAATAACAAACACTCCATCAACATTAACTCATTTCCTACTGCACCGAGTTTTAGCCTTCCATCCAAAGTATCCATTAATCAAAAGAAAGCATCCGCTGCCTTGGCAAGCACCCGTGAAAAGTGGCTGAGTCGGGAGAAACATACGCAAAAACAACCCCAGCGGGAAGGGGTCAAAACTTTAGCAATTTTTAATAAGCTTTTGTTCATAATAGGGCTTGTTTTTTGCAAAAAAAGTGGTATGATGAATAGACTGCAACTAAAAATGAGGTTACCATTACACAGGAGAGAGTAGGAGAGTAACATGAGAGAAATTAAGTGGGTATTTTCTTTTATCCGGGGGAAAAACATTGCATGGATGATTCTTGCATGGCTGGCAGGAATTGCATCGGTTATTTTATTAACTGTGGAGCCAAAGATTATCAGCCATATTGTAGATGATATTCTAAAACCGATGTTTTCGGATTCTTCCGTAAAAACAGAAGAGGTGCTTGCAGAGGTTGTTCCGCTGCTTTTAGTGGCACTGTGTGTTGTGGCAACCAGAGCATTATTAAAGTTCTGGGCAAACGTGGAGCGTGATGAAGTTGCCTATCGTGCCCTTTTGATTTTAAGAGAAGATATGTATGAAAAAATCGGTGCCCAGAGCAGAAACTTCTTTATGAAGAACCGTTCCGGTGATTTAATCAATAAATGTACCGGTGACTTGGATACCATGCGTCATTTTATGAGCTGGGTATCCTATAATATGTTTGAGTGCTTCGTTATGGTCGCGGTGGTTCTTTCCGTATTTTTCAGCATCAGTTGGGAATTTACCCTGTGTCTGCTGGCAATTTCACCGTTGGCCTTTATTACGGCCATCCGTATGGGCAAAATTGTGCGTCCGATTTTTGGTAATGCCAGAGCTCAGCTGTCCCGTTTAAATACCATGGTACAGGAAAATATCAGCGGTAACCGTGTGGTCCGGGCATTTTGCAGGGAACCGTTCGAAATAGAAAAGTTTGATGCGGAAAATGAAAAGTATTATGAACTTCAGCTGGAAGGTAACAGAGTATGGGTAAAATATGCTCCGATTCTGGAAACAGCCGCAAATATTATGAACAGCTGTGCCATCATCATTGGTGCTTTGCTTTGTATTTATGATAAGATTACCTTGGGAGATCTGGTTATTTTTACTTCACTTTCCTGGATGTTGAATAACCCGATGCAGCAGCTGGGCTTTTTTATTAACGATTTACAGCGCTTTATGGCAAGCTGTGAGCGTGTTCACGAACTGTATGATACGGAGACGGATATCAAGAGTCCGGAGAATGCCGTAACAAAGGAAATCACCGGTGAAATTACCTTAAAGGATGTAACCTTGGCTTACGGGGAAGATGAGGTATTAAAGAATATTAATCTGCATATTCCTGCGGGAAGCACGGTAGGAATTATGGGTGCAACCGGCTCCGGTAAAACTACACTGTTAAATGTAATTACCCGTTTCGTTGATGTAACAAGCGGCAGTGTCCTTGTAGATGGTGTGGATGTAAAAGAGTATGATTTACAGCATCTTCGCCGCAACATCGGTATTGCCCTGCAGGATGTATTCCTGTTTTCCGATACGGCAGAAGCCAACATTGCCTATGGTGTGCCGGACGTATCAGAGGAAGAGATAAAGAAGGCAGCGGTGGATGCGGATGCGGACAGCTTTGTAAGCCAGCTTCCGGAAGGTTATGATACAATTGTCGGTGAGCGCGGTATGGGATTATCCGGCGGTCAGAAGCAGCGTCTTGCCCTGGCGAGAGCCCTGGCTATGAATGCGCCGATTCTGATGCTGGATGATACTACATCCGCAGTAGATTTAGAGACAGAAAAGTATATTCAGGAGCACATTGCGGCAAGAGAGAAAAAGGCAACAAAGATTATTGTTGCCCAGAGAATTACTGCCGTAAAGAATGCAGACTTTATTGTAATATTGGAAAACGGACAAATTACCGAGCAGGGAACCCACAAAGAACTTCTTCAAAAGAAGGGATACTACTATAAGATTTACCGTATCCAGCAAGGTCTTGCAGGTGAGGATGAAATTGCGGCAGCTCTGGAAGGAGGTGCATTCTAATGGCAAGAAATAAATACAATGTGGATGAAAACTTAGAGAAGAAGTTTGATATATCCCAGTTGGTGCGAAGTCTGATTTATGTGAAACGCTACAAAACGCTTTTTATTGCAGCATTTTGTTTTAGTATGATTTCCATTTTCTGTGGATTATTAATGCCATTATTTACGCAGAATGCGATTGATAAGTTTATCCCGGATAAGGATGTAAAATCTTTACTGCTTGCAGGTGCGGCAATCATCATTACTGTAATTTTACAGGCAATTTGCAATAAGAGCCGTTCCCGTGCGACTGCCAGAGCAGGACAGGCCATTATCCGTGACATCCGTCGTGACTTGTTTGTACATTTGCAGGAGTTACCGTTTGACTACTTTGACAGCAGACCTCACGGAAAAATTCTGGTGAGAATAGTTAATTATGTAAATTCCGTATCTGACTTTTTAACGAACGGTATGATTAACATGATACTGGAAGGCTTGAGCCTTTTGGTAATTGCCGGATTTATGTTGTACATGCATCCGGGACTCTCCCTGGTGGTATTTTCCGGCATCCCGATTTTTGTAATCTATTTGTTTGCGATAAAAGGAGTACAGAGAAAAGCCTGGCAGATGCAGGCGAATAAGTCCTCTAATTACACTGCATATCTGGCGGAGAGTATCAACGGAGAACGGGTTACCCAGAGCTTTGCCAGGGAAAAATATAACAGCGGTATTAATCAGGAGCTTTCCTTAGAAGCAAAGGGAGCTTTTATGAAGGCAGTTACCGTAAACCACAGTATTTGGCCGATTACGCTGTTTTTAACCAAAATTACAAACTATGCATTATATATTGTGGGTATCCTGTATTTCAGAGAAAGCCTGGAAGTTGGTGTAATTATCGCCATGACCAGTTATGCCAGCCGGTTTTGGCAGCCGATTCAGAACATCAGCAGTAACTATAACCAGTTGATTAATACGGTATCTTACCTGGAACGTATTTTCCAGCTGATGGATGAGCCGGTTACCGTAACCGATGAACCGGATGCCGTAGAACTTCCGGAAATTAAGGGCGATGTAAAGTTTGATCATGTTATTTTTGAATATGAAAAAGACCGGCCTGTATTAAAGGATGTAAGCTTCCATGCGGCGGCAGGAGAAAGTATCGCTTTGGTTGGTCCTACAGGTGCAGGAAAATCTACTATTGTAAATTTGGTTTCAAGATTCTATAATATTAAAAGCGGTAAGGTTTTAATTGACGACTGTGATATTGCAAAGGCTACCTTAAAATCCATCCGTAGCCAGATGGGCATTATGCTTCAGGATACGTTTATTTTCTCAGGTACCATTATGGATAATATCCGCTACGGTAACTTAAATGCGACGGATGAAGAATGTATTGCTGCGGCAAAGCAGGTATTTGCACATGAGTTCATCAACAAGCTGCCGGACGGCTATTTTACCCAGGTAAACGAGCGTGGAGATGTGCTTTCCGCAGGTCAGCGACAGCTGTTATCCTTTGCAAGAACCTTGCTTTCCGACCCGAAGATTTTAATCTTGGACGAAGCAACCTCCTCCATTGATACCAATACAGAGCTGTTGGTACAGGAAGGAATTAAGCAGTTGTTAAAGAACAGAACCTCTTTTATTGTGGCACACCGTATTTCCACCATTAAGGGCTGTGACAGAATTATGTATATTCATGACGGTCAGATTGCAGAAAGCGGCAATCATGATGAATTGATGGAAAAGAAGGGCCACTATTTCCAGCTGTATACTTCCCAGCTGACGAACGAATAGAAAGGCGGAACGACCAATGATAGACCTGACAAAATCCAGAGAAAGTATAGACCGCATCGATAAACAGATTGTAGATTTGTTTGAAGAACGAATGAAAGTAGCCGGTGATGTGGCAGAATATAAAAGAAATACCGGTAAGAAGGTTTTTGACCCGGAACGGGAATTGCAAAAGCTGGAAACCTTGGGCGCAATGGCTTCTTCTGAGTTTAATGAACGTGCAGTGAGAGAATTATTTTCCCAGATTATGTCTATCAGCAGAAAGTATCAGTACAGTTTGTTGACTGAGCAGAATGAACGCTTTGAGGAACTTACCGGACTTCCGAAAACAGCGGACACCAAAGTGTGTTTTTTCGGTGCTCCCGGCTCTTATTCCGAGCAGGCCATGGAGGAATGTTTTGGGACAGAGGTTACAAGTTTCCCGGCTGCTACATTTAAAGATGTTATGGAAGCTGTGCAAAACGGCGCAGCTGACTTTGGTGTGCTCCCTATTGAAAATACAACTACCGGCGGTATTACCGACAGCTATGACCTTTTAATGGAGTATGATAACTATCTGATCGGAGAGCATGTAGTAAAAATTGAGCATGCGTTACTTGGAATTCCGGGAGCCAAAATAGAAGAGCTTCGGAAGGTATATTCCCATTCCCAGGGATTAAGTCAGTGCAAGAAGTTTTTTGACGAATATCCGGATATCCGTCCTGCGGTATCATCCAGTACTTCCGAAAGTGCAAAGAAGGTAATGGAAGCAAAGGACAGCACATTGGCGGCTATTGCCAGCAAGCGGGCGGCGGGCATTTATGGCCTTGAGGTTCTTAAGGAGTGCTTAAATACAGAGGATATAAATTCTACCAGATTTATCATTGTTACGAACAAAAAGACCTTTTTAACAAAAGCGAATAAAATCAGCATTTGTTTTGAACTGCCTCATGAATCCGGTAGTCTTTATAAGATGCTGAGTCATATTATGTACAATAACTTAAATATGACAAAGATTGAGTCCAGACCGATTCCGGGACGCAGCTTTGAATACCGTTTCTTCGTAGACTTTGAAGGAAAGATTACGGATGCGGCGGTTCGAAACACTTTGAATGGTATCAGGGAAGAAGCTTCCCGGTTAAAAATTCTTGGTAATATTGCAACGGAGTAACAGGCGGAAGACAGGAGTGTTTGCATGGCTGGTATGTTTGACTATCTCGATTGGAGAGGTGATCTTACCTTCGATGAGGCGGAGTTTAATGAAGTAGACAGTATGATTTTAGCGTGGCTTTCTTATGCGGCGTTGGACGGTATTGTGCCTGCGGAATGCTCCGAAACAGATACCATTACTATAGAAAAAGCATCGGAGCAGTTTATAAAGACTCATGATGTGGAGAAAATGTTAAAAGAGCATGTATCTTTTACAAAAACATCCATATTGATGTTGCAAAAACTGGCAGTGTCAAGAAGATTCAAAGATTTGGAATTGACCGGATTTGTGAATCGGATTGATTATAAAAAAGAGAGCCAGTTTTGTGCCATGACGGTGCTTTTACAAAAGAACCGTTATGCGGTGGTATTCCGGGGAACGGATGATAACTTAATCGGATGGAAAGAGGATTTTAACATGAGCTTTCTTCCGGTAATCCCGGCCCAAAATATGGCGCTTTCTTATCTGGAAGGAGTGGCGAGCCGTATCAGAGGAAAAATTTATGTATGCGGTCATTCCAAGGGCGGTAATTTGGCAGTCTATGCCGGAGTACGAGCTTCTTATCGGACCAGACGGAAGATACTGGACATCTATAATCATGACGGTCCCGGATTTTATGATATTAATGGACTGGGGGATGCCTTTGAAGAAATGTTGCCGAAGATTCATTCCTTTGTTCCGGAAACTGCAGTGGTAGGTATGCTGTTAGAACAGGTTGGTGAACATCATGTAGTGAAAAGCAATAACAAAGGCTTACTTCAGCATGATGCCATGTCCTGGGAAGTTCTTGGCACTAAGTTTGTTACGGTAAACAGGGTATCGGATGCCAGTCGTATGGTAAATGATATTTTAAAGAATTGGTTACGGGAAACATCCAATGAAGAACGGGAAACCTTTGTAGATACATTATACAAAATCCTGGATGCTTCCCAGGCGAAAAGTATTGACGACTTAAATGCAGAAAAGGGAAGAATTGCCAATGTGGTTCTAAAGGAAATCAGTGGTCTTTCCAAAGAAACGAAAGCAATGCTGGGAAAAACTTTGTCTGCGTTATTCAAAGAAGGCAATCAGGTAATTAAAACCAATCTCAATAATAATAAATTCAAAAATAAAAAATAGTACAAACACATGGAACCTCCCGGGTGAGTATATTGACTACGTAGTCAAAACTTAACCGGGAGGTTTTTTATGAAGAAAAAGTGTAGTATCTTACTGGTTGCAATGATGCTTTGTATGATGCTTACGGCATGTGGCAAAGAAGAGGGAATGACCAAGGTAAAGCTTACGGAAGTGGCTCATTCTATTTTTTATGCACCGATGTATGTTGCCATTGAAGAAGGCTATTTTGAAGAAGAGGGTATTGAGGTGGAGCTTGTAAACGGTCTTGGTGCAGATAAGACGATGACGGCTGTTTTATCCGGAGAATCAGAAATCGGTTTCATGGGCTCCGAGGCATCAGTTTATGTGTATAATGAAGGAGCTACAGACTATGTGGTTAACTTTGCCCAGCTTACCCAGCGTGCAGGTAATTTCCTTGTTTCCAGAGAATCCGAAACTGATTTTGAAATGACAGATTTGAAGGGAAAAACCGTACTTGGTGGCAGAAAGGGCGGTATGCCTCAGATGGTGTTTGAGTACATTTTAAAGAAATACGGCATGGATCCGGCTACCGATTTGAATATTATCCAAAATATTGATTTTGGTATGACCGCCCAGGCATTTTCCGGCGGAAGCGGTGACTATACGGTAGAGTTTGAACCTTCTGCAACTGCACTGGAAAAGGAGGGAGCAGGTTATGTGGTTTCCTCCCTTGGTGTAGAAAGCGGATATGTACCGTATACTGCATTTTCTGCAAAAAAGAGTTACATTGAAAAAAATCCGGAAGTAATCGAAGGCTTTGTGAAAGCATTACAGAAGGGTATGGATTATGTAAGTTCCCATACACCGGAAGAAATTGCGGAGATTATCCAGCCGCAGTTTGCCGAAACAGACAGAGATACCTTGGTTACGATTATTACAAGATATTATGACCAGGACAGCTGGAAGGAAGACCTGGTATTTTCTGAGGAAGCGTATACGTTATTACTGGACATTTTGGAAAGCGCGGGAGAATTGGAGAAACGTCCTCCTTATGAAGATCTGGTAGATAACACATATTCCGAGAAAGCAGCAAAGTAACAAAATAAAAAACATATCTCTTTCAAATCCGCTTTACTGACGGTTTGTACAGAGATATGTTTTTTTATGCGTAATAAGAACCTGTTTTGGTAACCTCTAAATTTAACTTAAGCTTCTTCTGTTTCTACAACAACATCTTCTACGATGTCGTCTTCTAAATCATCATCGTAATCTTCTTCAAAGTCTTCCTCTTCGAAGTCATCGAAGTCGAAATCGTCAAGGTAATCAGGATTCAAATAACGGTATACGCCGTAAGCAATAGCAGCGATGGCAGCAATGGCACCGATGATGGCAAGTACCCATACAACGACACGGCCGCACTTCTTTTCAGGTTCTTCTTCCTTTCTGCCAAGGAGTTCTGCTAATTTTGCGTTGCTTGCAATTAATTCATCAATCTTCTTCATGTACATAACAGCATCCTTTCTTATGAAAAAGTAATAACTCATGTTATTAGTTACAGTATACCACCTTTTTTCAGAATTTACTATATCAAACTTGAATTTTTATAACTTTTTTAGGTTAGCAAAGGTGGAAAGCAGCTTCTTTGTACCATAGTGCGGGAAATCCACGGTTACTTCGTGACCGTTTTTCCCTTTTACGATGGATTTAACCACACCGGTACCGAATTTGATATGCAATACGGTATCCCCCACATCATAGGAGAGCGGAGTATCTGCAGAGGCAGCAGCGGGCTTGTCAAACATGGTGTAGGCGTTTTCCGGCTTGTGCGTGGTTGAGCCTGGCGTACTGTAAGGAACGGACGGGCGTGAACCACCGTATGCGGCAGAAGAAAATGCTTTTTTACTCTCCTGGAAGGTGCTTTTTGACTGCCGTATCGGACTGTCTGCAAAGGCACTGCTCTGTCGGAAGGAGGAGTCTCCGCCGGTAGGAGAGGTGACATTTAACAGATACCGCGGAATTTCTTTAATAAACCGGGAAACGGCATTGTACTGGTTCTCGCCCCGTAACATACGGCGGGAAGCGGCACTTAAGTACAGTTCGTTCATGGCACGGGTAATGCCGACATAACAAAGACGCCGTTCTTCTTCAATTTCAGCCTCCGGATTCTCTGCATTTAATGACATAAAGCTTGGAAACAGACCTTCTTCCATACCGCAAAGGAATACATATGGGAATTCCAGTCCTTTGGCATTATGTAAGGTCATGAGGGAAACATAGTTGTCTGCATCTTCTTCCTCATCTTCTTCGGAAGCGGCTTCCTCACTGTTTAAGCCGCAGTATTCCAAAAATCCGGTGAGCGAAGGTAAATCTTCGGTTTGTTCGTAACGTTCGGCATAGGAGATGAGCGCATCGATATTCTGGATACGTTCTTCTGCCGTGTCGGGTTCATCTGCCCGGAGTTCATCCAGGTAGCCGGTTTCTGCAAGCAGCTTCTTGATTAACTGCTTTAGCGGCATATTATTTTGGTTCTGTTCATAGCGCAGGCTTTCGATTAAAGCTAAAAAAGAAAGCAGCTTTGGCTTGGCACGTTCTACGGAAGAAATGCTTTCTACATGTTCTAAAGCAGAGTAGAGACTTACTTCGTGGGCTGCGGCGTAGTCTTTTAAACGGTCGACGGTGGTGAGACCGATGCCTCGCTTCGGGACATTGATAATACGGGTTAAGGCAATGTCGTCTTTGGCATTGTCGATCGTTTTTAAATAAGCAATAATGTCTTTTACTTCTTTACGCTGGAAGAAGCTTAAGGCACCGATGGTTTTTGCCTTGATGTGCTTTGCACGGAGGGCTTTTTCAAACACAAGGGACTGGGCATTGGTACGGTAGAGCACGGCAAAATCTTTAAATTCGCAGCCCTTTTCTTCTAAAAGCTGTTCGATTTTTTCTGCCACAAAGTTACCTTCGTCGGTATCGGACTCATAGCGGGTAAAATGAACCGCATTGCCTTCGACATTATCCGTCCATAAAGATTTGTTCTTTCGGCCTCTGTTGTTATGAATTACTTCATTGGCGGCAGCCAGAATATTTTTGGTGGAGCGGTAGTTTTGCTCCAGTTTAATGACTCTGGCAGTCGGATATTCTTTTTCAAAATTTAAAATATTATAAATGTTGGCACCGCGGAATTTGTAGATGGACTGGTCGTCATCGCCCACCACACAGAGATTGTGCTCAATTTCGCCGCATTCATTTTCGTAAGATGCCAGCAGCTTAATCAACTGGAACTGGGCGGTGTTGGTATCCTGATACTCATCCACCATAATATAGCGGAACCGGCGTTGATAATAAGCCAGTACATCCGGATTGGTGCGGAACAGTTCTACGGTTTTAAAAATCAAATCGTCAAAATCCAAAGCATTATTTTCTTTTAAACGGCGCTGGTATTCGCGGTAAACCTGGGCAATTTTTTTTGCGGTAAAGTCGTAAGCAGTGAGAGCGTAGGCATCCGGGCTTACTAATTCGTCTTTTGCAGAAGAAATGGCAGACAGAAATGCTTTTTCTTTCATTTGCTTTGTATCGATTTGCAGCTGCTTTAATACATCCTTCATTAAGGTTTTCTGGTCATCTGCATCGTAAATAGTAAAGTTTCGGTCGTATCCCAGACTTTCGATGAAGCGGCGCAGAATACGTACGCAGGTGGAGTGGAAGGTGCTGACCCAGATATTTGCGGAATATTCCGGACCGACGGTTTTTTCCACACGTTCCTTCATTTCTTTAGCGGCTTTATTCGTAAAGGTAATTGCCAGAATCTGATAGGGACTTACATTTTTTTCTGATATCAGATAGGCAATACGGTGGGTGAGTACCCTGGTTTTTCCGGAGCCGGCACCGGCTAAAATAAGCAGCGGACCCCGGTCGTGCTTCACTGCGGATAACTGTTCCGGATTTAGGGAATCATATATGCTCATGAGTAATCTCCTTATAACTATACAGTTTCGAACTTCCGTTCTATTTTACCATAAAGACAGAAAAATGAAAAGCAGAAAAAAGAAAAAAGAAGATGAATTTATATCTTGTCATATGGTTTTTAATACTATATAATAAAATTATTAAAAATATAATACGATTTTGATAACGATAAAATATCGAAAGGGTAGAATTATGGAAAAGAAAAAAAAGGAAGTTTCCGAAATAAGAACTTTATTGGAGAATATTAAGAAGATTTCCTATATTCAGCCAAATGAAATTCCAAATATCGATTTATATATGGACCAGGTAACCACTTTTATGGATCAGCATTTGGAAAAGACAAAGCGGTACAGTGAGGACAAGCTTTTAACAAAAACAATGATTAACAACTACACCAAGAATGATTTGCTTCCGTCTCCGGTAAAGAAGAAGTATTCCAAAGATCATATGGTGATGTTGATTTTTATTTATTATTTAAAGAATTTCCTGTCCATTACCGATATCCAGTCTCTGGTACATCCAATGACGGAACTGTTTTTTGACGGTAAGGGAGAAATCAGCCTGGATGAGATTTATGAAGAAATCTATGAAATTGAAAAAGCCCAGGCAGGTTCGGTTTCCAGAGATATCCTGAAAAAAGCAAAGGTGGCAGAAGAAACCTTTGCGGATATCAAAGATGATGAACAGAGAGAGTATTTAAGAAAGTACGCTTATGCCTGCCTGCTCAGTTATGATATTTACATGAAGCGGCAGATGTTAGAGCGTCTGATTGATGAAAACTTTACCGAACGGAAAGTAGAAAAGAACGAAGAAAAATAAGAAGAAAGAGTAAGAAAAGCTGCACATGGAATATCCGTGTGCAGCTTATTTGTTTTAAAATGGAATATATTCCGGAATCCGTTTTTTATATACATAATAGCCGGAGATACCGCAGGAACGAAGAAGTTCCTCGGTTTCTTTAAATTTTGTTGCGATTTTATCCGGAGAATGACCGTCGGAGCCAATGGAGATGAGTTTTCCGCCCAGTTCTAAATATCGTTTCAGGGTTTCGAGCTTTGGGTGGAAACAAGGAAGCCCTTTAATTAAACCGGCGGTGTTGATTTCCAGTGCTTTATCTTTACTGATAAGAAGCTTGAAAATTTCATCCATTACTTCCTGATGCTCCCGGAATATATAGTCTTTTTCTCCGCAATAAGGCGGAATATAGCGGATTAAGTAATCCAGATGTCCCAACGAATCGAAGTTATCGTATTCTTTGAGGGAAGTGAGCATGTCGCTGAAATATTTGCTTAAGATATCCTTTGCGGTGCGGTTTTGCCAGTAACTTTCATAATAGGGATCATCATTGTCCAAAAGGTGGACAGAGCCTAAAACAAAGTCAAAAGAGTAATCAGTCAGAAGCTTGTGCATCTGTTGGTTTAAATCTTCTCTGCCCGGACGAAGTCCCAGTTCTATACCGATGCCAAGGTACAGCTTGTCACGGTAAGCTTCTTTTAACGGAGTAAGAGCAGTAAAATAGTCTGCGACATTAAATTCAAACAGTGGCTCTTCTTTGGTAGTACCCGGATAGTCCAAATCCATATGATCAGTAAGGCATAAGTGGGTAATTCCTTTTTCTATGGCACCGACTACCATGGATTCCGGTGATGCATCGGAATCGGAGGAAAAGTTGCAATGGGTGTGCTGGTCAGCTTTTATCATAAATAGTTCCTTTCCAATAACTTGATTCTACGTGAGTAGAATTATTCTTCCATAAGTGTTAAAGCGGAGATATCCGGTGTGGCAATCATGGAATAATTGGTATAGTATACAACAAAGCCCGGTTTGCCTCCGGCAGGTTTTTTTACATGTTTTTTCTCAATGTAGTCGATTTCAACCTTTTCGTTATCACGGCCTTTGGAATAGAACGCAGCCAGTGCAGCTGCTTCTTCAAACACCCGGTCAGGAAGTTCTTCGGTAGGAACTCCGTTTGTTTTTAAAACAACATGGGATCCCGGAATTCCTTTGGCATGGAACCACCAGTCGTTACCGGTAGCAAACTGGAAGGTCAGTTCGTCGTTTTGCAGGTTGTTTTTTCCGACGTACATGTGATAACCGTCACTGGATACATAGTGCAGAGGCTGATTTTTTAATTTGACTTTCTGTGGCTTTTTCTTTGTGTTTTTATCGATATGGCGGCGTAGGTAACCGCTTTCGATAAGCTCTTCTTTGATGGCATTTAAATCGTCCTCGGTAAGGGCCAAGTCCAGGGAAAGACGCACACTTTCCATGTAATCCAGTGCATCTTTGGTTTCTTTAATATAGACGGAAAGTGCCTCGTGTGTACGTTTCAGTTTGTTATATTTCTCAAAGTATTTTTTCGCATTTTCCATGGCGGATAATGTTTCGTCCAACGGAATAGTGATTTCTTCATTGGTATAGTAGTTTAATGCCTGCATGGATTTGGAACCCGGTTCCACACTATAGCCGTAAGTGGTGATTAGTTCACCGTAAATCTTGTAGTTCTCCCGTTTTTCCGTGTCTTTTAACTGCTTAGTCTGCAGGTCATATTTCTTTGCCTCACGCTCGATGGCGGTATTAACAATACGGCGCAAATCTGCAGATTTCTGGCGGATGCGGGTAATTTGGTTTTTCTTAGCGTAGTAGTCCTCTAAAACAGCGGAAATGCTGTCATAGGATTTGATTTCCATTCCTTCCTTCGGATGATCCGCATAGCAGGAGAGAGGGACGGCGGAAAATTCTACCGGAGCATCCTCCTGAAAGACGATACAAGGAGAGAAGGTTCCCTCCTTTACAGTATCTGTAAAGCGTTCCAAAACTTTAAACAGGTGTATGCCGAAATCTTCGGAAAGGGTGTTGGCTGGTAAATCGGAAGATAGCCCTGCTCTGTGGCAAAGCTCCTCTGCCATGACAGGGCTGATGCCGGTAAGACCGGTATACAGTGCTTTGGATAGTGGCATAGGTTTAGAAAGTACAAACTGCTTCAATTCTTCATGCGTCAGGGTGAGCGGATTTGCTTTTTCTACGGTTTGCGGGATAAAATAGCTGCGACCCGGTAAAACCTCACGGACAGAGCTGACAAAACCGGAAATATGCTTGATACTGTCTACAATGACATAGTTTTCGTCACACAGGATAATGTTGCTGTGTTTGCCCATAATCTCGATAATCAGGTGTTTTACGGTTAAATCTCCCAGCTCGTCTAAATGCTCGATTTTAAAATCCAGACTGCGTTCCAGCCCCGGCTGGGTAATAGAGATAATACGGGCGCTGTTAAAGTGTTTCCGCAGCAGCATGCAGAAGTTTGGTGCTGTCAGCGGATTTGGTTTGGTAGTCTCGGTTAAATACACCAGAGGAAGGGAAGCGTCCGCAGATAAAAACAATTTATATACGTCATATTGCTTGATGGTGAGAATCAGTTCATCCTTTTCCGGCTGGGAAACCTTTTGGATGCGTCCGCCGGCAAGCGTATCATTTAATTCTTTTGCTAAGTTTGCTATAGTAATGCCGTCAAATGCCATGGTTTTGTATTCCTTTTCTTTGTTTAGTCAGGAAGGTAAAGCCTCCATCCTCTGATTATACTTTGTTTTCAGGTGAGGTGCAAGTGGAATAGGTAAACTTATTTTATAATCGTTTTTTCACTATATTTCTTTGGAAAGGCGTGCTATGATAAGTACAGTCAGAAGCGCGGAATGACAGAACTTTGATTAGGTAAGGAGAAATAAGATATGACAAGAGATTTATTTATAAAAGAAATGCTTTCTACGGCAGTAGACATGACGCCGGTGGGAAGAATTGCAGACGAACTTAGCCCGGAGGAATTTACTGAGGTGGCGGAACAGTTATTTGCAGATGTCCTGAAAATCAGTAAGGCGGATGTGTCCGGAATAAAAGGCTATGGAGAGTTTAACGAGGAAAACCGATTAGAAAAGGAAACACTACAGCAGTTTTTAGAAAGTGAATTTTCGCCGGAGCAGGAAGGCTACTGGAAAAACTGGACCCAAATGTTTGATACCACAATGTTGTCCAAAGGATTTTTTGATAAGTATTATGCAAAGATGATGCAGTATGCACCGTTTTGCGAAGGTAAGAGATTCCTTGTAAATAACAATACGTTCTTCTGTAACATGATTGTGAAAGAGGATGGTGGTGTCGGTTTCCCTGACTGGAGCCGTGCCGGTGTGTGTGATTTTCTGCTGGATTTTGCTATTATGGATTTAAATAAGCCGTATCTGCTGATTCCGGAAAAGCTG
Organism: Lachnospiraceae bacterium; assembly: GCA_017622795.1. Classification (GTDB taxonomy): domain Bacteria; phylum Bacillota; class Clostridia; order Lachnospirales; family Lachnospiraceae; genus SIG299. The sequence continues at coordinate 6,994 of JAGAQI010000053.1, read as the reverse complement.
TATGCATATTTGAAGAAAAACGGAATGGAGGTAGAGAATTTCCGTGAAAGATTTCTTTGTATGGCATATTATAAGGGGATTGCTACTTTGATGTGGCATGCTTCCATTGATGATGAGGAATCCTGTATTTCCATTATGAAATCAATTTCGGAGCTGGAAGAAAGAATTCTGGCAATAAAGTAGACGAGGCAAGGCTTGGAATGCGGTAGCGGATGGAAGTTGGGAGAAGTGTTATGAAATACGAAAATGCAAAGGATATATTACCGGCAAATCTTCTTGCCGAAGTGCAAAAATATGCGAGAGGAAAGCTTTTGTATATTCCTGTGGAAAATGAATCGAAAAGCTGGGGAGAAGCTTCCGGATACCGTCAAAAGCTTTTGAAGCGGAATGTGATGATTGTAAACAGGTATAAATCAGGAGTGACCTTGTCGGAGCTGGCGGAAGAATATTTTTTATCGTTGGATTCTATAAAAAAGATTGTATATGGGAAGAAGGAGAAGGAGTTATTATTTGAGCCAACAGTGAAATCCGCAGTAAACTATGCCAACGCGGGGCTTTTGGAAGAATGGCTGACATTGTATTCTGATACATTTTGCAATGGACAGGTGATTTCTTTTGAGAATATCGTCTGTTGCGGAGTAATGAAGGTTCCGCTTCGGCTGGTTGATGAGATGGTGGAGAAAACCGAAAATTCTACAAAAGTAGAAAATGAGGCGGCTTTTGTTACACCACTGATAATAAGCTATAAAAATGATGAGTTTGTTTTGAATGGTCAGTACAGAATATTTCATGAGCTGAAGCATCAAAATGTGAATGCATATCCTTCACTGCTTTTGATACAGAAGGAGGAATATAAGAAATTTGAACGGATGTATGGGCGTCATTTTATATCGGTGAATTAAGAAAAAGATTGGGTTGCACAGACAGGGCAGTCCAATCTTTTTTGCTTTTCTGTTTCAAAACAATCCTTATAAAACGGAATGCCTTGACATTCCATAAAAGAAAGAATATACTAAATTTTATGGATTAAATAGGACAAACCGGAAATACAATCCGGCAATTCACATATTTAAATGTAAGAAAGGGGTATTAAAGTATGACAAAAATTGATATTATCTCCGGATTTTTAGGAGCAGGAAAAACAACATTGATTAAGAAGCTTTTAGACGGCGCATTTCAAGGTGAAAAAGTAGTTTTAATCGAAAACGAATTTGGCGAAATCGGCATTGACGGCGGTTTCTTAAAGGATGCCGGTGTGGAAATCACAGAAATGAATTCCGGCTGTATCTGCTGTTCTTTAGTAGGTGATTTCGGTAAGGCATTAAAGGAAGTGGTGGACCGTTTCGCTCCGGACCGTATCATTATTGAGCCATCCGGCGTTGGTAAGCTTTCTGATGTTATTAAGGCAGTGCAGGATGTACAGGATGAGCTTAGCGGTGCGGAACTTAACTCCTTCAGTGCAGTTGTAGATGCTTCCAAGGCAAAAATTTACATGAAGAACTTCGGTGAATTCTTCAACAACCAGGTGGAAAGCGCTAAGACCATTATTTTAAGCCGTACCCAGAATGTAAAGGAAGAAAAGTTAGAGCAGGTTGTAGCATTATTAAAGGAACATAATGAAGAAGCTGCAATTATCACTACTCCATGGGACGAGTTAGATGCTGCGTTAGTTCTTTCTGCAATGGAAAAGAAGACCAGCTTCGAAGATGAAATGTTAGAGGAAATGAAGCATCATCACCATGAGCATCACCATCACCACGAAGATGGCGAGTGCTGCTGCGGTCATCATCATGACCATGAGGAACATGAGAACCATCATGACCACCACCATGAACACGAACATCATGAGCATCATGAGCATCACCATGAGCATGGCGAAGGCTGTACCTGCGGTTGTCATGACCATGATCATGAAGGACATCATCACCATCATCATGCAGATGAAGTATTTACCAGCTGGGGTAAGGAAACTCCTCACAAGTATACCAAGGAGGAGATTGAGGCTGTGCTTGTAAAGCTGGCGGAAACCAACGAGTTTGGTACTATTTTACGTGCCAAGGGTATGGTAGACGGTGTGGATGGTCAGTGGATTTACTTTGACCTTGTTCCTGGTGAGTATGAACTGCGTGTTGGTCAGGCAGATTATACCGGCAAGCTTTGTGTTATCGGTACCGACTTAAAGGAAGATGCTTTAGCAGAAGCATTTCATTGCTAATTTTTGCAAAAAGAATTGAGGATAAACAAGATGAGTACAACACCTGTGTACCTGATTACAGGTTTTTTGGATAGTGGTAAAACCACATTTTTACGTGACACCCTGCAGGACAGCGAGTTCCTGGACGGGGACGAAAAAACAGTACTGATTCTTTGCGAAGAAGGCGAAGAAGAGTACGACATGGACATTCTGAAAGAAAAGAATGTTACCGTGTTGACAGTGGAGGAAGAAGAGGAGTTAGGCCCCCGCTTTCTCATGGATGTAAAGAAAAATTATAAACCGGAAAAGGTTATGATTGAGTTTAACGGTACCTGGAGCACTTCCAGACTTCTGGAAAACGGTTTTCCGAGCGGTTGGGAGCTTGCCCAGACCATTACAACGGTAGATGCTTCCACTTTTGAAGCTTATATGAGCAATATGCGGCAGATGATGATGGAGCAGATTGGCCCGACGGAGCTGGTGATTTTCAACCGATGCACTGCGGAAACCAAGAAGAATTCCTTCCGTAAGGCGGTAAAAACCTTCAACCGCCGTGCCCAGGTGGTTTATGAAGCACTGGATGGCGAAGACGGTGTAGAGGATGAAATAGAACTTCCATACAACATCGATGCTCCGGTAATCGAGATTGAAGATGATGATTACGGTATTTTCTATTTAGACGCATTGGATGACCCCAAAAAATATGAGGGTAAAAAAGTGCAGTTTACTGCTATGGTATACCGTGGCAAGGAGCTTCCGAAGGGAACCTTTGTGCCGGGCCGTTTTGCCATGACCTGCTGTGCCGACGATATTACTTTTATCGGATTCCTTTGTAAAGGTGAACAGGCAAATTATTTTAAAATGCGGGAATGGGTGAAGGTTACCGCAAAAATAAAGTGTGAGTATTACAAGGAGTATGAGGGCGAAGGTCCGGTTCTTTATCTGGAAAAGATTGAGCTGACAAAGAAGCCGGAAGAACACCTGTTGTACATGAACTAATTTGAGGATAAATTATGAGTCAAAGTATCAGTTTAAATCTGGATAATACAGAAAAGCTTGCGGTAATTGGAAAAGCATTGTCTTCTGAGGTGCGTATTGAGTTATTAAAGCTTTTGTGTCACTGCAGTCTGAATGTAAATGAAATTGCAGACAGAATGCAGATTCCACCGTCTTCCGCAGCGATGCACGTCAAAGTGCTGGAAGAGGCCGGATTAATCCGTACGGAGCTGCTTCCGGCGGTCCGTGGTTCCATGAAGGTATGTCATAAGGCAATGGATGAAATTATTATAAATGCCAGTACATCCATGGGAACAGAAAAGGTGGAAGTGATCAATATGCCAATCGGTTCTTATGTGGATTATAAGGTGGTTCCGACTTGTGGTCTGGTCAGTGATAAAGGCCCAATCGGTGAAGAGGACGAACCACGCTGTTTCTATCATCAGGACAGGGCAACAGCGCAGTTGCTTTGGTTTGGCGAAGGCTATGTGGAATACCGTTTTCCGAACCATGTACTTACTACGGCAAAGGAAACACGCTTGGAATTGTCTATGGAATTGTGTTCCGAGGACCATGAATATAATTTGGATTTTCCGTCTGACATTACGGTGTGGGTAAACGGTGTGGAAACCGGAACCTGGACCTGTCCTTCGGATTTCGGAGGAAGACGGGGCACTTGGAATCCGGAATGGTGGCCGGATAAAAATACCCAGTACGGCTTACTTAAAACCTGGATTCTTTCCGATAACGGGACTTATCTGGACGAGGAAAAGCTTAGTGACATAACTTTGAGGGAGTATCGTCTGAATGAGTCGGATTATATTTCCGTCCGGATCGGTATCAAAGAAGATGCGGTTCATAAAGGCGGTATGAATCTGTTCGGTGACGGATTTGGTGATTTTGCCCAAGGAATCCGTATGGCAATCTATTACGAAGAAGAATAGGAACAAATAAGAACCTCCGGCATATCTTGATAGAAAAGAGATACCGGAGGTATTTTTATGCCAAAAATTATTATAGATGCCGGACATGGCGGTTATGATAACGGGGCAAATTATATGGGAAGAAGGGAAAAGGACGATAATCTTTCTTTGGCACTGGCAGTAGGAGAAATTCTTGCTGACAGCGGAATTGAGGTTGGATTTACACGGGTAGATGATGTGTATCAGTCCCCGGTGGATAAAGCACGGATTGCTAATCAGCAGGATGGTGATTTCCTTGTTTCCATTCACCGAAATTCCAGTCCGATACCGAATACGTATTCCGGAGTTCAGACACTGATTTACCGTGATGGTGGTGTAATGGCACAAATGGCGGAAAATATTAATCAGGAGATGGCTCAGGTAGGCTATCAGAATTTGGGAACGGATCTTCGAAAAAATCTGGCAGTTCTTCGCAGAAGTACAATGCCGGCTGTGTTAGTAGAGGCAGGGTTTATAAATACGGATGCAGATAATGTTTTGTTTGACCGGCAGTTTACGGAAACAGCCCAGGCAATTGCAGACGGAATTATCGGTACATTGATTCAGACAGGAGAACTGGAATTTGAGTCGGATGATGACGAAAAGGAAATATATCGTGTGCAGACCGGTTTGTTCAGAAACAAAGCAAATGCAGAGGCTATGGCGACAAAGCTGAGAAATATGGGATACCCTGTAGCTGTGGAAACAGCAGGAGAATTTTATGCGGTAAAGGTTGGCGAATATGATGACCTGGAGGACGCAACAGAGTTAGAACAAAAGCTTCGTCGTATGGGATATGATACCTTAATTGTTTCCAGGTAAAAAAAAGAATTGTTGGCCGTGTTTTTTAACATAAAATATAAACCGTGGCTAACAATTCTTTTTTATTAGTTGACGGACGAAAAAAAATCATCTATAATGAATTAGATATATGTATAAATCAAGTGTGTGAGGTACATTATGATAAAAAGTATGACCGGCTTCGGCAGATATGAGTTTGCTTCGGCCGAAAGAAAAATTACCGTGGAAATGAAGTCGGTAAATCACCGCTATAGTGAGATTTCCGTCCGGATGCCTAAAAAGCTTAACATGTTTGAAACCGGTATCCGAAATGTGCTAAAGCAGTATATCAGCCGTGGTAAGGTAGACATGTTTATTACCTATGAGGATGAATCAGAGGGTAAGGCATGTGTCCGTTACAATGAAGAAATTGCGGCGGAATACCTTAGCTACTTAAGAAAAATGGGAGAAACCTTCGGTTTGGAAAATGACATCCGTGTTTCTACTCTTTCCAAGTATCCGGAAGTACTGGTGTTGGAAGAACAGGCACAGGATGAAGATGACATCTGGCACGACATCGAAACCGCAGTCCGGGGCTGTGCAGAAAAATTTGTCCAGACCCGTATTGACGAAGGTAACCACTTAAAAGAAGATATTATCCAAAAACTTCAAGGTATTCTTACCATGGTGGACAAGGTGGAAGAGCGTTCTCCTCAAATTGTGGCGGAGTATCGTGAAAAGCTCACCAATAAGGTGGCAGAACTTTTAGGAGATACCAAACTGGATGAATCCGTTCTGGCAACGGAAATCACTATTTTTGCCGACAAAATTTGTGTGGATGAAGAAACCGTACGTCTCCGTGCCCATGTGGACAATATGATTAAAACACTGGATTCCGGTGAAAATATCGGACGTAAGTTAGACTTTATCGCCCAGGAAATGAACCGTGAGGCCAACACCACATTATCCAAGGCTAATGACATGGAATTATCCAACATTGCCATCGATTTAAAAACCGAAATCGAAAAAATCAGAGAACAGATACAAAATATTGAATAAAATATCAAAGGAGAGAAAAACATGTTACATCCATCTTACGCAGAATTAATTAATGCATTAAACAGCGACGTAGTAGAAGGCGAACAGCCGGTAGTAAACAGCAGATATTCTGTTGTTTTAGCAACCGCTAAGAGAGCAAGACAGCTGATTAACGGTTCCGAACCTCTTTGCGACAAGACTCCGTGCAACAAACCTTTATCCATTGCCGTAGAAGAAGTATACGAAGGCAAGGTAAAGATTATCGGTGACGAGGAGCAGGATGCGTAAGAAATACGCTGCCTTTCTGGAATATGCAGTATATCTGTTTATTATCGTATTTGTTCTATTTTTGGCACCGAAGTTTTTAATGGAAAAAATTTTGGTAGACGGAAGCTCTATGGAACAGTCTTTATACGATGGTGAGCAGGTGCTGATAGAAAAGGTAAGCCGGTATTTTAACGGACCGGAGCGCTTTGATGTGGTGGTTTTTACCAAAAACCACGGTACATATACAAAAACTTATATTAAAAGGGTCATCGGACTTCCGGGAGAAACGGTACAAATTATCGACAGCCGCATTTATATCAATGGGGAAGAACTGCCGGAAAGCTTCGGTAAGGATCCAATGGATACCGCAGGAATTGCTTCCGAACCGGTACAGCTTGGTGAAGATGAGTTTTTTGTTTTAGGAGATAACCGCAGAGTCAGCGTGGACAGCCGGGACAGGGCAGTAGGTGCAGTTTCCATGGACGAATTAGACGGAGTGGTAATCCTACGTGTGGCTCCGTTTTCTGCCATTGGCAAAGTGGACTAATCGTCATTTTTACCAGTTTTTTTACTTTTGGACGCAGGAATGTCAAAAAAATCACAATTTGTAAAAAAGGGCTTGATTATTTGCCATTCTTTAGTTAAAATATGTTATAGGTCCGTTCTTTGGTACAAAAGCGGACAAGAACAATTTCTTTTTAGGAGGATTTCAAAATGGCAGTAAAAGTTGCAATCAACGGTTTTGGTCGTATCGGTC
>JAGAQI010000052.1 GCA_017622795.1 Lachnospiraceae bacterium | reverse complement strand
AGATTGAGAACGCAAACAACAACTAATTGCATAACGGTATTTTAGTAAATTGACTCGGTTCGAAAACTGATTCACAACAGGCAAGGAATGGTATTTCCGGGTACCATTCCTTGTTCTATATAAAAAAGAAGGAGAGTATAGTTATGGAAGTTAAATTTCATTTACCAGGTCTTAGAGGAAATTATCCGCTGAATATGCTTTTGTTAAGTCTCTTAGAACAGAGACCGGATTTTTTCAGAGAGGGGATAAAAATTGCTTCTTTTTTTGGAGAGTTTCCAACCTCCCTTTGGGCAGGGGGAAGACTGATTGTTGGGGACCAGTGTGACACACCATATGTGAGAAATGTAATTAAATCCATTAATAGTAAGGGTATCCCGATTCGCTATACCTTTACCAATCCGATGATTGAAAAAGAAGATTTAGATGACTTTTATTGTAATTTCTGCATGCAGGAAGCAGATAACGGAATGAACGAGGTACTGGTAGTATCTCCGATTCTGGAAGAATATATCCGTAAGACCTATCCGAGGTTTAAAATCAACAGTTCCACCTGTAAGGAAATCAGAACGATTGATGCATTGAATGAAGAACTTGAACGCGATTATTATCTGGTTGTACTGGATTATAATATGAACAACCAATGGGACATTTTAAAACAGGTTAAGAAGCCTGAAAAGTGTGAGGTTTTGGTAAACGCCCTGTGCGTTCCAAACTGTCCTCGCCGCGGTGCCCATTATAAAAACGTAGCACAAAACCACCGCATTGAGTTGGAAAACAGAAAGCTTCCGGAGGATAAAAAGATTCCGATTATCCCATGGAAGTGTGAGTACGGCGACATGAACTGCATTCACACCATTCAGAATTATCCTACCTATGTATCTCCGGAGGATATTTACGAAAAGTATGTACCAATGGGCTTTAATAACTTTAAGATTGAGGGCAGAACCGCAAATCTTTTCTCGTTGGTAGAAACTTATACCCACTATCTCATTAAGCCGGAATATCAGGGCTTTGTGCGTATCCAGTTGTTAAACAATTTATCCAACAGCCGTATTATAAATATTATGAAGCCAAGACCGGGCGTATGGCCGTAAATGGAGCCTTGCATGGCAAAAATGTAAGGAATGGAGGGCAATGAAGTATGGCGAAAGAAGTATATTGGCATTTGCCGGGACTTTGTAATTTCAGGGTAATCAATCAGATTTTATTGAATTTAATGAAAGACTACCCAAGTAAATTTAGAGAAGGTTATAAAATAGGGTCCGTGTACGGAACTTTTCCGGGGGCCATCTGGAACGGCGGCCGTGCGGTGTTTGGTACCGCATATAAGGGCGATATCGACAGAGTAATTAAGATTTATAATTCCAGAGGGGTTCCGGTACGCTTTACCTGGACAAACACCTTGTTAGAAGAAAAGCATAATTATGATACTTACTGTAATCTGGTGATGAAGCTTGCAGACCATAAAAAGAACCAGGTTTTGGTAAATGCACCGAGCCTGGAAGAATACATCCGCAAGGAATATCCGGACTTTGCGGTGATTTCCTCTACAACCAAACGATTAATAGATCCGGTCGCAATTAAAGCGGAAGTGGAAAAAGATTACTATCTCGTGGTGCTGGATTATGATTTAAATCACAACGAGGAAGTATTAAAAGAACTGGAGCCGGTGGCAGATAAAATTGAAATTCTGGTAAACGAAATCTGCGCTCCAAATTGTCCGAAGCGTGCAGAGCATTACAGGGCAGAGTCCTTATCCCAGCTGGAGTTTGACCAGGCGACGGATTTTAAATGTCCTCATCAGAATGCAAAGCGTGGCTTTAACGAAAGCATGAAGCGCCCGGCATTCATTTCCAACGAAGAAATCGGAAGCTACATTGACAGAGGATATGTTAATTTCAAAATCGTAGGCAGAGGATTGTCTCCGGAGTTTTTGATGGATTCCTATGCTTATTTCCTTGCAAAAGATGAGCACAGGGAATTTATCCGCAATAAGATGAATCAGACTTTGATTGATTTAACCAGAACTCCGGTTCGTCGATAGTGGAGAATTGCAATGGATAGAATGAAAAAAATCGCTATTAGTTTACTTTTGATTGCATTGTTGGCGGCTGCCGGCTGTGCATCAGAACATAAGGAGAATAATAACAGGGAGAATGAAACTATGAGTGAAGAAGTAACAAAGAAACCGGAAGCAACCGCAACCGTTGCGCCGACAAGTACACCGACGCCTACTCCGGCAGATGAGCTGGCAGCTCTTTTTAAGGGCATCGAAAAGGCAAAGAATGCCAAGGGTATGTTGGATAACAACCCACTGATGACACAGCGTTTTGGTGCTGATCCATATGCGATGGTGTATGATGACACGCTGTATATCTACATGACCGGTGATACACCGGAATATGATGCCAACGGGGAACTTAAGGATAACACCTACGGAATCATTAACACAATTAATGTAATTTCCTCTAAGGATATGGTGAACTGGACCGACCATGGTGCGGTATATGCAGCCGGCAAGGATGGTGCAGCAAAATGGGCAAGAAATTCCTGGGCACCGGCAGCCGTTTGGAAGGAAATTGATGGCAAGCCAAAGTTCTTTTTGTACTTTGCAAACAGCGGCGGCGGTATCGGCGTATTAACTGCTGACAGTCCAACCGGACCGTTTACCGACCCACTGGGTACCGAACTGATTTCCAGAAATACACCAACCTGTGCATCTGTACTGTGGCTCTTTGACCCAGCAGTACTTGTGGATGATGACGGCTCCGCTTATATTTACTTTGGCGGTGGTGTACCGCAGGGTAAGGAAGACCATCCGCATACCGCCAGAGTGGCAAAGCTGGGTGATGATATGATTAGCCTTGACGGCGACCCGATAGCAATTGACCCGCCGTTTTTGTTTGAAGATTCCGGTATCCACAAGATGGGCAATACGTATTACTATACCTACAGCTCCAATTTCAGCGTAACCGGCGCAGGAACCAAGGAGTTTGGATTGAAGAACGGTGAAATCTGTTACATGACCAGTGACAGCCCAATGGGGCCGTTCACATATCAGGGCGTGATTTTACCAAATCCGGGTGAATTTTTCGGAGCAGGCGGTAACAACCATCACTGCGTCTTTAATTTCCGCGGCGATTGGTACATTACCTATCATGCCCAGTCCGTAGTGGACAGACTGGGTTACCGTGCAGGTTCCGGTTACCGTTCCACCCATATTGATAAGCTGGCAATTAATGAAGACGGTACTCTTGGCAGAACTAAGGGAACCAGAACCGGAGTGGAACAGAGCGGTTACTTAAATCCATATGAAACGGTAGAAGCGGAAACTATTTGGAACAGCGCAGGAATTACTACCAGAGCAGTTGCTGAGAGCAACAGTGCAGCCGGTGTAGATAAGGTTGTGGACTGTGGTAACATGGTGGTTCGGGATATGGAAACCGGTTCCTGGATTGGTTTAAAGGGCGTAGACTTTGGTGACAAGGGTGCAACCGAATTTGTGGCATCTGTTTGTGCAGGTACGGAAGTAAACGGCGTTATCCAGATACGTATCGACCGCTTAATGGGTGATGTTGTCGGTTATTTGGAAGTATCCAAAGATGGCGATGGGAAAACCTATATTGAGCAGAGCGGCAAGCTGCTGGAAACCGTTACCGGTGTGCATGATTTATATTTCACCTTCTACGGCAGCGGATATTCCCTGGATACCTGGAAATTCCGTTAGTACATAAATACATGAGTAAAACAGGCAGGCGGCCCATCATGCGGGGCTTGCCTGCCTGAAGCTATATATGCATAGAACGAAGAACAAGGAGAAGCAAAATGGCAGATTATATTTTAGCCGGCGCACATACGGTGCAGATTTATGTTGACCCGGCAGATACTAATTATAAGGGCATCCGTATTGCGGCAGAGGCATTTGCCGGGGATGTAGAACTGGTTACCGGAAAAAAGCCGGAACTGGTAGAGGCAGCTGATAAAATAACCGGCCCGGTTATTGTGGTTGGTACAATGAAACAAAATCCGCTTATTGCAAAGGCAGCGGAAGCAGGAGTACTGAATCTTTCCGAAATTGACGGCAAGT
>JAGAQI010000051.1 GCA_017622795.1 Lachnospiraceae bacterium | reverse complement strand
TGTTTAGAGTAGGGTGCATAACATATTGTTCCAACTTTTTTTCTAAGTTTTTTCTAAGTAGTTTTCTTGATTTTAAGTTTTAGATTGCGTATAATGAATAAAACATAAGTTTGCAAACACGCATTTTCGCTGGAAACAAGCAAAAAAGCAGGGGTTTCCGCCCAAAATCAAAGTTCCTTGGTAAGGATGAGGTCGGCGGTTCAAGTCCGCTCGGAAGCTTAGTATGAGAAAGCGTGTAAACAATTTGGTTTACACGCTTTTCTTTTGTCAAAGAGTTTTTCTAATATTTTCTAAGAAAATTTTGTGGATACAGTAGAAAAATATCACTAAATGTGGTATGCTAACATTAATTATAACTATACATCGGATAGAAAGACAGTTTGTCTCGGGATAAGGAGGATTTTCTATGAAACAGTTAAGCTTGCTTACAAAAATTATGTTTTGCATTGTAGCCATTCTTTTGGTAATTACCATTGTGCTTGGAATTATGACTGCCGTTAAGGACAGTAAGGAAAATAAAGATAAAAATCAGGGAATCAGCAGCGCAACCATAACGCCAACGCCAACGCCGGTTTCAACACCGGGCACTGAGGCTACGGCAACTCCTGCACCTACAGAAACACCAACCCCGACACCTACCGAAACCCCGGTAGCAACCGGAGGCCATAAGATTGCCATTGATCCTGGTCAGCAGAAGAACCAGATGTCCGAAAAAGAACCTATCGGTCCGGGTGCTGCAGATACTACAGCTAAAATGTCTTATGGTGCAACCAGTACCACCACCGGTAAGAGAGAATACGAATGGAGTCTGCCGTTTGCACAAAGATTAAAGGCAGAACTGGAAGCAAGAGGCTATGAGGTTGTTCTTACAAGAGAAGAACATAACGTGGAAATCAGTAATGCAGAGCGTGCCAAGTTTGTCAATGAAAGCGGTGCGGAAGTTTACCTAAGCCTTCAGGCGGATGCGGCTTCCAATGTAGATGCCAAGGGTATCTATACCCAGATTCCGTCTCAGAGCAATCCGTTTGTGGGAGGATTATATTCTGATTGTAAGCGTTTGGCAAAGGTAATTCAGAATAATCTGATTAACGAAACCGGAACGAAAGACAGAGGCGTTCAGGAAATCGATAAGGTCGCAACCATCAACTACAGTGAAGTTCCTGTTGCAGTACTGCAGTTAGGATTTATGTCTAACAAGGAAGAGGATGCAAAACTTTGGTCCGAAGAATATCAGGACAAGATGATTAAAGCAATCTGTGATGGTATTGATACATATTTCCGGGAACAGCAGTAGGAGAGAATATGAGAAATATACAGTTGATTATTGAATATGACGGTTCCCGGTACGATGGCTGGCAAAAGGCGGTAACTACCGCTAAAAATGCAGCTTCGGCCAAGGGCGGAGCCATTCAGGAAAAAATAGAAGAGGTTCTTTCCAAAATGGAAGACACCCCGGTAGAACTCACCGGTGCCATCCGTACGGAGGCGGGAGTGCATGCCTATCGTCAGGTGGCAAACTTCCACACGGAGTCCAAGAAGAAAACCTATGAAATTAAGCAATACTTAAACCGCTATCTTCCAAGGGACATTGCGGTGCTGGAAGCATTAGAGGTCAATGAGCGTTTCCACGCAGCATTTAATGCGAAAGGGTTTGTATTTGAATATCACGTTACCATTGGTGAGGTACCTTCCGTATTTGATCGGAAATATAATTACTATTGCTTTAAAAAACCGGATATTGCAGCAATGAAGGCTGCAGCAAAGGAACTTACCGGAACTCATGATTTTAAAGCGTTTTCGGATAATAAGCGTATGAAAAAATCTACGGTAAGAACCATTACCGGTATTGATATTTATGGAGACGAATCAGAAATTACGGTAACGGTTTCCGGGGATGATTTCTGGCCGAACATGGTAAGAAATCTGGTGGGAACTATTTTAGATGTGGGACTTGGTGAGCTTACCGCGGCACAAATTCCTGATATTATTGCATCCGGTGACAGAGAACGTATCGGCCGGGCAGTGGAACCTAAGGGCTTGTTCCTTGCGGATGTAAAGTACGCATAAGTTGTGGAGGATGCTATGGCAAAACACAGAATTCTTGTGAAGTGTGTAGTGAATTACGGCAGTGAATATTTACTGTTAAAAAAATGGTATGATGACCGTATTGAGGATCCGTACCAGTGGGAATTTGCAGACGGTGAAGTGGGCTTTGGGGAATCACCGGAGCGTGCTGCAGAACGTATTGTTGCAGAAGCAACCGGTCTTACGGCAGAAGCGGCAAGACCTCTGTATACCTGGCAATATACGCTGGGCGAGGATTCCAATATCGGCATTTGCTATTTGCTGTACGCCCATGATATGGAAACGGTAATATCCGAAGAATATGCGGACGCGGCATGGGTAGACCGGTTCAGCTTTGCGGATTATATCCAGAATAAAAAACTGCTGTGCGATATTGAGAGGGCAGACTTGTAACAGAAAGGAATATTTGATATGGCAATGTTAATTCGTGGCGGTCATCTGATAGATCCGGCGGCAGGCCGGGATGGCGTTTATGATATACTGGTAAAAGACGGTATAGTTGCGAAGCTTGTAGAATGGACAGAAGGCACTGCGCCGGTCCGGTCCGAAGCAGCAGAAACCGTAATTGAAGCAGAAGGTAAATATGTCATGCCGGGTTTTATCGATTTACATGTACACTTGCGGGAACCGGGTCTGGAATATAAAGAAACCATTGCTACCGGAGCCATGGCAGCAGCGGCAGGCGGCTTTACCAGTGTGTGTCCGATGCCGAATACAAAACCTTCCACCGATACACCGGAGAAAATCAAGGCGCTTTTGGAAAAGGCAAAGCAGGATACCAAAATTCATATTCTTCCGATTGGTGCCATTTCCATCGGACAGGAAGGAAAAGAACTGGCAGATATTAAAGGTATGGCAGAGGCAGGAGCGGTGGCCTTCAGTGAAGACGGTAAGTCGGTAATGAATTCCGCACTGTATGCGGAAGGATTAAAGCTGGCGGCAGAAGCCGGTGTTCCGGTATTTGCCCATTGTGAAGACATAGACCTAGTACGGGGCGGTGTTATGAATGCCGGAAAACGTGCCAAGGAGCTGGGGCTTCCGGGAATTACCAATGCGGTGGAAGATATTATTACCGCGAGGGATATTTTCCTGGCAAGGGAAACCGGAGTAAAGCTGCATCTGTGCCATTGTTCTACCAAAGACAGTGTAAAGATGATTGCCCTGGCAAAGGCAGAAGGATTACCGGTCAGTGGTGAAACCGGTCCTCACTATTTTACTATGATTGATGAAGAAATTCCGGAGGACTGGGGCAATTATAAAATGAACCCTCCGCTTCGAGGAAGAGAAGATAAAGAAGCGTTAATTAAAGCGCTGCAGGATAATGTGCTGGAGGCAATTGCTACCGATCATGCACCTCATTCCAAGGAGGAAAAAGAGCAGTCCATGTTAAAGTCTCCGTTTGGAATTGTGGGTTCGGAAACTGCGTATGCATTAACGGTAACCGAACTGGTACGTACCGGAAAAATTACCATGACACAGCTGGTAGAGCGCATGAGTGCTTCTCCTGCAAAGATACTGGGTATTAACAAAGGAAGCTTACAGGTGGGGATGCCGGCAGATATTACAATAGCCGATACGGAAACCGCATGGAGTATCGATCCGGAAAAGTTCTATTCCAAAGGAAAGAATACCCCGTTTGCAGGCAAAGAAGTGTTCGGTAAGATTTATTACACCATTGCAGACGGTGAAATCGCTTTTGAACAGAAATAAAACAGCAACCTTATGCTGAAAAAGTAATTATATATTAAGAGGAGAAAAATCATGATTGACAAACTGATTACCAAAATTAAAGCAACCGATGCCCCTATTGTGGTAGGTCTTGACCCAATGCTTAGTTACATTCCAAATTACATTAAGGAAGCAGCATTCAAGGAATTCGGTGAAACTTTGGAAGGTGCAGCGGAAGCAGTATGGCAGTACAACAAAGGCATCGTGGATGCAACTTTTGATTTAATTCCTGCGGTTAAGCCTCAGGTGGCAATGTATGAACAGTTCGGTATTCCGGGCATGATGGCATTCCATAAAACGGTTCAGTACTGTAAGGAAAAGGGCCTTATCGTAATCGGCGACATCAAGCGTGGTGATATCGGTTCTACATCCGCAGCCTATGCAACCGGTCATATCGGTAAGGTGACTATCGGTGCTAATACTTACGAGCCGTTCGGTGAAGATTTTGTTACCGTAAACCCATACCTCGGTACTGACGGTATCAAGCCTTTCGTAGATGTATGTAAAGAAAACGACAAGGGCTTATTCATCCTTGTTAAGACTTCTAACCCATCCAGCGGCGAGTTCCAGGACAGACTTATCGATGGCAGACCTCTTTATGAGCACATGGGTGAAAAAGTGGCTGAATGGGGCGCAGACTGCATGAGCGGTGACTATAGTAATATCGGTGCCGTAGTTGGTGCTACTTATCCGGAGCAGGGTAAAATTCTCAGAAAAATTATGCCAAAGACCTTCATCTTAGTGCCTGGTTACGGTGCGCAGGGCGGCAGAGGCAAAGACTTAGCGTACTTCTTCAATGAAGACGGCCTTGGCGCTATTGTTAATTCCTCCAGAGGAATTATTGCTGCATATAAGCAGGAAGCATATGCAAAGTTTGGCGAAACCGGTTATGCGGATGCGGCAAGACAGGCTGTACTTGATATGAAGGCAGACATTAACAGCGCCATTAAGTAAAGACTACATAGAAAGTCCGGAAGAATGATCTGCAGTATTTTTTTGCTTGCGGAACAGCTTCTGGAATATAAACAAAAGAACAAGCAGAGCAGCGGTAGCTACGAGGACAAGTTTATATTCTTCGTAATACCGCTGTACTTCATTCCAGTTACTTTTTAACAAATAACCGAGGCTGATGAGTATGCAATTCCAAACGGTGATGCCGAAAAAGGAATAGGTGAGGAATTGCCGGTAAGGCTGTTTCATGCTGCCCGCAATAAAAGCGATATAAGTACGGCACAGGGGAATGACCCGGCCAAAGCATACAGCCAGTGCGCCGTAGCGTTCCATTTTTTCCTCGGAAGCGGTAATCCCTTTTTCTGTTTTCGGAAATCTGGTTTTCAGAAAGGTAAGTACCCGGGTGCCGCCGATTCGTCCGATGGCATAGCAGAGGGATGTGCCCAGGAGACCGGCCAGGACACTTCCCGGAATCAGAAGGAAAAAGGAAATATCATAAGATTTCGCAAAGGCACCGCTAAATGGTAAAACAATTTCACTGGAAATAGGGAAACAGGCATATTCTAACAGAATCATCAGACAGAGACCAAAGAGTCCGTATTTTTTAAATAATGAGGTTAAGAGTTCCATTGGAACCTCCGAATTTGTTCTAAAATAAGTATATTAAGGAAGCAGGTACGATATGAATGACAGATTAACACGAAGCGATATTCAGAAAATGATGGATGAAATCGAACACCGGAAGCAGGTGGTGCGGAAGGAAGCAATAGAAGCGGTAAAAGAAGCAAAGGCACAAGGCGATTTAAGCGAAAATTTTGAATACTATGCAGCAAAGAGATTCAGAAACCAGAATGAAAGCCGTATCCGCTATCTGGAACGTATGATTAAAACGGCGGAGGTTTTTGAAGATACCTCTTCCGAGGATGAAGTGGGAATGAATACTACGGTAGAAGTCTATTTTGAAGAGGACGATGAAGTGGAAACATACCGTATTGTCACCACAATCCGGGAAAATTCCCTGCAGGGACTGATTAGCGTGGAATCTCCGATTGGCAAAGCTTTATATGGTAAAAAAGTCGGGGACCGGGTGAAGGTAACAGTAAATGAGAGTTACGAATATTATGTGCAAATCCGTGCAATTACGAAAACGGAGGATGATTCTGATGATAAAATCAGAAGCTTTTAGGGCAAGGAAAACAAAAAAAGTAAAAAAATAGCTTGCACTTTTGTTCAAAATATACTATGATATAAGCGAAAACGATTAAGTGACCTGTTATATCTGAGAGGACGCGTGAAAATCATGGTATCAATGAAAGATATCGCTGCCGCTTGTGGTGTAAGTGTAGCTACGGTAAGTAAAGCATTAAATGACCACAGCGATATCGGCGAAGAAACAAAACAGCATATCAAAGAGGTTGCCAGAGATATGGGATATTCTCCGAATTCCCTGGCAAGAGCGTTAAAAACAAACCGTACGTATAATATCGGAGTATTGTTTGTGGATGAAGCGCAAAGCGGCCTGACTCATGACTATTTTTCTCAGGTGTTGGACAGTTTCAAACGTACAGTGGAAGAAAAAGGATATGATATAACGTTTATAAACAATAAGGGGCGGAATCATTTATCTTATTTGGAACACTGCAGATACCGGGGATTTGACGGTGTCATGATTGCCTGTGTGGACTTTTACGATCCGCAGGTAATAGAACTGGTCAGAAGTAACCTTCCGCTGGTTACCATCGATCATGTGTTCAACAGCCGCATCAGTGTTATGTCAGATAATGTGGGCGGTATGCAGCAATTGCTGGAATATGTATACTCCCAGGGACACCGTCGGATTGCATATATTCACGGTGCAGATTCTGCTGTTACAAGGGAACGTCTGGCGTCCTTTTACCATACGGCGGAAAAGCTTGGTCTGGAGGTTCCTGACGAATACATAAAAGAGGCTCCGTATCGTGACAGCTGGGGCACCGGCGAACGTACGAAAGAGCTTTTAAAACTTAAGGTTCCGCCAACCTGTATCTTATATCCGGATGATTTTGCCAGCCTTGGAGGCTTAAATGCGATTGCGGAACTGGGACTTCGTGTTCCGGAGGATATTTCCGTGGCAGGTTATGACGGTATCCGGATCAGCCGCCATCTCAGTCCTAAGCTTACTACACTGAAGCAGGATACCAAGAGCATCGGCAGCAAGGCGGGCGAAAAACTGATTTCCCTGATTGAACATCCAAAGTCCACATTGATTGAGCAAATCGTGATAAAAGGCGGAGTTTATGCGGGTGGAACGGTAGGTCAAATACTTAAGTAAAAACTTAAACATTTCTGATTTGTGCAAAATATACAGAAAAATTAGAAATAGTACTTGCATTTTACATCAAAATGTTGTATAGTAAATTCAAGTAATCGTTTAAGTAAGTTTTCGGACGGCGCAACCAGTTGCGCAATCTTGAACGAGAAACTGTTATCATGCAGGGTTTGCATGGTATCAAAAATATTATTATCTTTTTCTAGAGGGAGGAAAAAAAGATGAAGAAGAAATTTTTAGCGGTTCTCCTTACAGCAGTTATGGCAGTTTCCATGCTGGCTGGATGTGGATCCAAAGTAGCAAGTGATGGTAAGGTTCTCAACGTTTACTGCTGGAACGATGAATTCCAGAGAAGAGTACAGGATCACTATCCTGATTACCAGATCGTTGACGAAGTTACCGGTAAGATCGGTGATGTAACAGTTAAGTGGAACATCACAGCAAACGCAGACAATGCATACCAGAACAACCTGGATAACACTCTGTTAAATCAGGAATCTGCAGCAGCTGATGACAAGGTAGATATCTTCCTTATCGAAGCAGACTATGCATTAAAGTACATTGACTCCGAATATGCACTTCCAATTGCTGACCTTGGCATTAAGGAAGCTGACATTGCTGACCAGTACAAGTACACTCAGGACATCGTAACAGATGGTAAGGGCGTATTAAAGGGTCTCTCCTGGCAGGGTTGTCCTGGCGTTCTTTTCTACAACAGAGAAGCAGCTAAGGCAGTTTTAGGTTCTGATGATCCTGCAACAGTTCAGGCAGCAGTTAAGGATTGGGATACTTTCGTAGCTACAGCAGAAAAGGCTAAGGCAGCCGGCTACAACATGGTATCTTCCGTAATGGATACTTATCGTACATACTCCAACAACGTTTCCACTAAGTGGGTAGTTGATGGCAAGATTAAG
>JAGAQI010000050.1 GCA_017622795.1 Lachnospiraceae bacterium | reverse complement strand
TCTCCGTTGTGTATTGTCTTAAAAGACTCCTCCAATAATTGTTCGAAACTTAAATCTGACATGCTGGTATGAACCTCCTCGATAATATTGTTTGGGGTTGATGCCCCTGCTGTAATACCTACACTACGGAATGACTTAAAATCATTTAAGTCAAGGTCACTGAGTTTCTGTATGAAGTAAGTATTTACACATTGCTGTTTTGATATCTCATACAACTTACGTGTATTCGAACTATGCAGCCCTCCGATGACAATCATTGCCTCCGATTCCTGCGCTAAGAGGCGTGTTTCTGCTTGTCTTTCTTCTGTTGCACTGCATATCGTACTTAAAACAAGTATATCATACCTCTTTTTCTCAAGAATTTCAACTAAATCTTGAAATTTCTTGCTATTAAATGTCGTTTGTGCCACTACACAGACCTTTTTTCCCGGATTTTCCTCTAATTTATCTGCATCAGACACATTTTCTACGACTGTTACAGGTCCGTTACACCATCCGATGATTCCCTGAACCTCCGGATGCTCCTCACTTCCGATAACAATGATGTGCCGTCCGTTAGTACTTTGTTCTTCCACAATCCGGTGTATTTTTTTTACAAAAGGGCAGGTGGCATCTAAAATTTCATGTCCGCTTGCCTGCATTTCCTCAAATTCCTTGCGTGAAACACCATGGGAACGGATAATCAGTGTGCCTTTTTCCTCATTGCACCATTCTTCTTTTCCGGTAACAATCTTTACACCTTTTTTTGCCAGTTCCTCTGTTACTTCCTCATTATGGATAATTGGTCCGTATGTATAGACTTTTTTTCCCAGAGCCGCCTGCTTTTCTACAAGTTCCACCGCCCGTTTGACGCCAAAACAAAATCCTGCGGTTTTTGCTACTTTTACATTCATTATAACTACCTTTACTCTCCGATTTTTTCTGCAACAATTTTCTGCATAGCTGCTACAACTTCCTCAATGTTCAAATCGGAAGTGTCAAGTAACACAGCATCCTCTGCCTGACGAAGCGGAGAAGTTTCCCGGTTCATATCCCTGTAGTCTCTTTCTTCAATTTCTTTCTGAAGTGTTTCCAGGTCACATTCCATGCCCTTTGCAACTAATTCGTCATATCTTCTTTTTGCCCGTACTGCAGAAGATGCGGTAAGGTAAATTTTTACCTCGGCATTCGGAAGTACAACCGTACCGATATCCCGGCCATCCATAACCACGCTGGTGGTTGCTGCAAGACCATGCTGAAGTTCTACCATTTTGCTGCGTACTTTTGGATAAACCGATACTGCTGAAGCCATATTTCCCGCCTCCGGAGTACGGATAAGACCGTTTACGTTTTCTCCGTTTAAATAAACTACCTGTTCACCGTTTTCATAGGCAAGGGAAACATCAATGTTATCCAATTCACCCACAATAGCTGCCTCATTATCACCGGCAATACCTTTTCTGGAACAATACAGACCAATGGCGCGGTACATGGCACCGGTATCTACATACACCATATTTCTGCTCTTTGCCAACGCCTTTGCAATCGTACTTTTTCCTGCTCCTGCCGGTCCGTCAATTGCGATGTTGATTTTTTTCATAATTGTTTTCTCCTGATTTTATATATTTCCTGTGTATGGACACAGGTTAGTAAACTATTTAATAAATGGAACTGCCTGCCGCATATCCGGTAGACCAGGCAATCTGGAGATTAAACCCACCGGTCATGGCATCCACATCCAGCACCTCTCCGGCAAAATACAAACCGGAAATCAGCTTGGATTCCATGGTAGACGGAACAATTTCCTTTACGGAAATGCCACCCTTGGTAATCACGGCTTCTTTATAATCACGAAGTCCAGAAACATGCATGGTAAGATGCTTTAATAAATAACCAAGTGCTTTGCGTTCTTCCTTGGAAATTGCATTTACCTTTTTGTCCGGATCAATTCCTGACAGTTCGACAATCACCTCTATCATACGCTGCGGTAAAAGTTTGTCCAAAGAATTTTTGAAGCTTTTGTTTTTTGCCTCTTCAAAATCAGATAACAACCTGGCATCCAACATTTCTTCTGTTAAAGCCGGTTTTAAGTCCACCTGCACCGTTGGAAGTTCTTTGCCCTTTAACACTTCCTCTGCTGTATAACTGCTGGCACTTAAAACCAGAGGTCCGCTGATTCCAAAGTGGGTAAACAACATTTCACCCATGTCGGAATACAATACTTTTTTCCCCTGCAGAAGTTTTAATTCTACGTTTTTAAGGGTAAGACCCATAAGACGAGGTGCAAAATCCTCTGTTATGTTTAATGCCACCAATGAAGGAGAAAGCTTTGTTACGGTATGTCCCAGCTGTTTTGCAAAGCGGTAACCGTCACCGGTAGAACCGGTACTCTGATAAGAAAGACCACCGGTTGCCACGATGCAGGCATCCGCAGTAATCTTCTCGTTTTTGCTGCCACATATAATATGCTTAAAGCATCCTTCTTTCGCAATAATATTTTTAACCTCTGCATTCAAATTTATTTGCACACCCAGCTGCTCCATATACCGTTGCAGAACCTTTATTACATCGGAAGAATGATCCGATTGCGGAAAAACTCTCATTCCGCGCTCTGTTTTAATTTCCAGACCGATACGTTCAAAAAAGTCCATCACCGCCATATTATCAAAGGTATGGAATGCACTGTACAGAAACCTTGGATTCGAAACAATCTGTTTCATTAAATCTTCCATGTCACAGGCATTGGTGATATTACAACGCCCTTTACCTGTAATAAACAATTTTTTTCCAAGCTTTTCGTTTTTTTCAAACAAATGAACTTCATTTCCGTTCTCTGCGGCTGCAATGGCAGCCATCATGCCGGCAGCGCCGCCGCCTACTACAATTACTTTACTCATAGGAACTCCTTAACGTAAGAAGGGTAAGCATGAAAAACCACGCTTACCTTCCAAGATATACTTCATCTAATTCAAATTCAATATGTCCGGTGTGATACGGACCGCCCTCGATACTGATGTAAATTTTATTGTACTGAGGCATATTATCCAAAATGCTTTGTGCTAAAATATCAATGATAGAACCTTCTACGGATGCTCCCACATCAAGAACCGGTGCTGCGTCGGATTTGAAATCAATTCTGACACTGTTACCGTCAATCAAAATATCATTTATGCCGATATAGAAACCTTCGTCTTCCATGGCGTCTACCACTTGCTCAACGATAAGCTCCGGTGTAAGCGCGTCCTCTACGGTTACCAAAACCGTTACTGCTTCTTTTTCTAAAGAATCCGGATTTAATGTGTAAATAGTGACTTCCATATTTTCCGGAGGCGCAATGGTTGGATTCTGTTCTGCTTCTGTAGGAACAATAGTAACAACCGGCTTGGTCGGAAGCGGAAGCTCTGTCGGAACAACTGTTATTGTGTTGTCTTTTCCGCAACCGGAAATCCAAAATGCAACACAGAGGCACAGCATGACATAGATAAAATTTTTAATTCGCATGATATGCACCTCCTTTACAGATTTTCTGCTCCTGTGCAACATCATATCCTTTAACTATGTCATTTGTATGTTATTCCTGTGTCAAATTTGGATTTTCTGCTTATTTTACTTTCAAAACACTCTTATTTTTAATTAAATAATCCAGCATAGAGATTACGGTAAGAGCAAAGGATGCCCAAATAAAAACAGCTTCCAGAGCATAAAACCAACCGTAGTCCAAATGCACAATCAAAAGACAGCACATAATCATCTGTGCTATGGTTTTGGATTTTCCCCAGTAGCTGGCAGCCAGTACCAAACCACCTTCTGCCGCCACCGTGCGGAAACCACTGATAATAAACTCTCTCGCCACAATAACAACTGCCACAATTAAGTTTAAGGTTCCTTTCTCAACAAAGCAAAGAAGTGCTGTACAAACTAATAGCTTATCCGCTAACGGATCCATAAATTTTCCGAAATTGGTTACCAGATTATGCTTTCTTGCCAAATGACCGTCTACTGCATCAGAAGCACATGCAATAATAAAGATTGCAAGCGCAATCCAATTGTGAAAAGGAATGGTGTCGACTAAAAAAAACACTAAAAAGAATGGTATCATACACATTCTGAAAATAGTAATTTTATTTGGTAAATTCATATTCAGACCTCCTTAGTTAATCCCAGTCGGAAATTGCTTCGCCAACTAAATCATATTCTTTTGCTTGTGTAATTTTTACATCCACAAATTCACCGGATAGGTAAGAATCCTTAGAATGCACAAAAACAAAGCCGTCTACATTAGGCGCATCCATATAAGAACGTCCGATGAAAATATCATCCTCCGGAAGCTTTCCTTCAATCATTACACGAATGGTTCTTCCGACTTTTTCTTCTCCGCGCTTTTTAGAAATCTGCTGCTGAAGCTTCATCAGCTCTTTCTGGCGTTGTACCTTTACTTTCTTGGTAATCTGACCCTTCATTTTTGCGGCCGGTGTATTTTCTTCTTTGGAATAAGTAAATACGCCAAGACGTTCAAAGCCGGCTTCTTTCACAAATTCTAAAAGCTCCTGATGCTCTTCTTCCGTTTCTCCCGGAAATCCGGTAATCAAAGAAGTACGTAAAGCAATGTCAGGTATTTCCTTACGTAGCTTTGTGATTAATGCAATCAGTTCTTTGTGCGTGGTACGTCTTCCCATACGTTTTAAAACGGTATCCGCCGCATGCTGAATCGGCATATCCAGATAGTGACAGATTTTAGGCTGACGCTTCATTGTTTCAATCAGTTCCTCCGTAATTTCTTCCGGATAGCAATATAACAGACGGATCCATTCAATTCCTTCAATTTCACAAAGCTTGTCTAAAAGCTCCGGAAGCATCTTTTTACCGTATAAATCCACGCCATACACTGTTGTTTCCTGAGCAATTAATGTTAATTCCTTTACACCGCCTTCCGCAAGGAACCGGGCTTCTTTAATTAAACGCTCCATCGGAACGCTGCGGAACTTTCCGCGCAGGGACGGAATGATACAGTAAGTGCAGAACTTATCACAGCCTTCTGCAATCTTTAAATAAGAATAATAACCGCCGGTAGTATTTACACGGTTTGTTTCCGGTAATGGTAACGCCTGTAAGTCCGCATAACACTCTGCTTTTTTTCCTTCCAGTACTTCTTCGATTGCTTCCACAATTTTATTGGTTGCAGTTGTACCAATCACAGCATCCACTTCCGGAATTTCATTTAAAATTTCAGTCTGATAGCGCTGGGCCAGACAGCCGGCAACAAGAAGCACCTGAAGTCTTCCAAGTTTTTTATATTCCGCCATTTCCAAAATGGTTTGGATGCTCTCTTCTTTTGCATCGTGAATAAAGCAGCAGGTATTTACGACAATAACATCAGCTTCTGCTTCCTCATTGGTTAAGGAATATCCTCTGTCACGAAGAAGTCCCAACATTACTTCGCTGTCTACCAGATTTTTATCACAGCCTAAAGATACAAATAATACGTTCATGTACGAACACCTTTCTAATGCTAATTAAATCCGTTTTACTTTCTGAGCGCTGCTTCCAAACAATTCTTCATCAGCATGGCAATGGTCATCGGACCAACACCGCCCGGAACCGGAGTGATGGCACCTGCAATCGGTTCCACCTCTGCATAAGCCACGTCACCGCACAGCTTCTTGCCTTCCAGACGATGAATTCCCACATCAATTACGGTTGCGCCCGGCTTTACATATTCAGCGGTTATAAACTGAGGCTTACCAATGGCAACGATTAAGATATCAGCTCTCTTTGTTACTTCTTTTAAATCTGCAGTACGGGAATGGCACACGGTTACGGTAGCATTTTCACGAAGCATCAGAGCAGCCATCGGCTTTCCTACAATGTTACTTCTGCCTACAACTACACATTCCTTACCGGAAATATCAATATCGGAGCGCTTTAATAACTCGATAATTCCCGCCGGAGTACAGGAAACAAAGCCTTCCTTGCCAATCCATAAATGACCGACACTTACCGCATGGAAACCGTCTACATCCTTATCCGGAGAAATTGCTGCAATCACCTTATCCTCATCCATATGCTTCGGAATCGGTAACTGCACTAAAATTCCGTCTACGTCTGCTCTTTTATTTAATTCATCAATTAAATCCAGTAATTCCTGTTCTGTTGTTTTCTCAGCCAATTCATAGGACAGGGAACGGAAACCGACATACTCACATGCCCTTTTCTTATTACCTACATAAACAGAGGACGCAGGATCATTCCCAACCTGAATTACCGCTAAAGTAACCTCTCTGCCTTCTGCTTTGAGCTTTGCGGTTGCTTCCTTTACTTCATCCTTAATCTGTGCGGAAATTAACTTTCCATCAATAATCTTTGCCATATAATTTCTCCTTTAATTATATTCTACATCTGTAGTTTTACATCAGTGGTGCCAAAACTCGGAGTACCGCCTGCGCCAATCTCTTAAAAATATGTTTTTGTGTCATAGCATAAGTCTGCTGTGTGGAAACTTCTGTCATTTCCAATAAATCTTCTTTTACAGCAGCAACCACCGGTGTCCGATAAAAAAATGTACCACATTCAAAATGCAAATACAAGCTTCTGTAATCTAAATTTATCGTGCCGACAATTGCAAACTTGTCATCACACACAAAGGATTTTGCATGAACAAATCCAGGATCATATTGATATATCTTTACACCACCCTTAACCAATTGGGAATAATAGGACTGGGTCAGGATAAATACATATTTCTTATCAGGAATTCCCGGTGTAACGATCCGAACATCAACACCTCGTTTCGCTGCCAGTATCAAGGCTGTCATCATTTCATTATCTATGACCAGATACGGAGTTGACATATAAATATAGTCCTGGGCGCTATTAATCATATTTAAGAATACAGATTCCGATACATTTTCCCGGTCAAGCGGCGAATCACCGTATGGCTGCACATAGCCTTCCGTATCTGTCGAATTCTCCATTATCATTTCCGGCATATATCTACGGATATCTTCTTCCTTGTCCGGTCTTATACTGTTCCATGTAACCAAAAACATGGAAGTCAGGTTCCAAACCGCATCCCCTTTTAGCATGACCGCTGTATCTTTCCAATAGCCGAATCGGTTCTTCACATTAATATATTCGTCGGCCAAATTCCAGCCACCCATAAAGCCGACATTCCCGTCAATAATCGTCATTTTACGATGATCCCTATGATTCATTACCAATGAAAAAAAAGGAATAACAGGATTAAATGCCACGCTTTTAATGCCATACTCTTCTAATTTTTTATAATACTTATACGGAAGAAGCGCCACACAGCCCATGTCATCGTACATAAAGCGGACTTCCACACCTTCCGCAGCCTTCTGTTTTAAAATAGTAAGTATCCCATCCCACATATTGGCTTCTTCTACAATAAAATACTCCATAAATATAAAATGTTTTGCTTTACGAAGTTCTTCAAGAAGTATCGGATAGCACTCTTCTCCGCTCTTATAATAATATGACTCTGTATTACGGTATGCCGGATAATGTGCACAGTCATTAATATATTTCATCTGACCGTATGCGGTTTTATCTTCCGCTTGAACTATATCCAGCAAATTATCATCAGAAACAGAAAAAGCTGAGATTCTTGCTGCAGCCTTATCCATTTGGATACGCATTCGCTTTGTAGGGCGTTTATCGCCGAACAATAAATATAAAAAACCACCAAACAAAGGAAATACCAGAATTGGAATAATCCAGGCCAGTTTATAAGCGGGATTATCATCCTTGTTAATTATATAAAGCACTGCAAACAGACTCAATACCGTTAATACCATATTAAGGGCACTTGAATATTCCGTAAGCCGTGTAAGCATACTGATTCCCCAGCAAATTTGTATCAGAATAATCAATCCGACTACAAAAACACGCTTTGATATGAAATTTAATATTTTAGATAGTATTCTCATTCTTCTACAACCTTTCACTGCTAACGAACATTTTACCCTACATATCCAAAAAAGTCCAGTAGTGCAATAGTCAATTTTTTATAAACTCTGCATATACTGTAACTGAATCAAAGCAATCTGAGGTTTATTCCATGGATTACAGCAAAACTCACTACTATAAGTACACCGTACCAAACAACGCTAAGCAGGCTCGCTCCACGATTCCTGTATTTGAAGCCGACGATGTTCCTGCCACTCCGGGTGAAGGTCCTGCAGGTTCTGCCACTCCGGATTTAAACGCTAACATCGGCTCCGAAAACAATGTACCGGCAGCACCGGGTGAAGGTCCTTTAGGCACACAGACTCCTTCTTTGCCTTCTACACCGTCTTTCCCGACACCGGGTCCAATGTTTCCTCCGGTAGGCGGTGGCACCACAACCACTCCTTCCTATCCAAACACAAATACCGGCAATAATGTGTTTTGGAGTTATACCTGGTTGACCCCGATTTTCGGTAACTCTTCTGTATCCAGTGTTGCACAGGCACGCTTCTACAACGTAAATGCCATGTTGGAGCCTGTAGATATTTACATCAATGGCCAGTTGGTAGCTTCTGACCTGGACTACAGTGAATACACCGACTATCTGTACATTATTCCGGGTTACTATAATGTAACCATTTTCCGCAGAACTAATCCGGGGTATCCTTTTATCAGTACCAGAGTGAACTTCGTTAGAAATTCCGTATGTACGATTTCTTTAATCGGAACCGTGGATAGTCCCGGTCTTCAGTTCATCTGCTAAGCTTTTGCTTTTTTAAGAATATAAATAAGTCCGTATTTTTTGAAAGCATACACTTAAATTAAATCATAATCAAAAAATAGACCTCCAAAAACCGCTCACCGCTGACGTTTTCTTTCGGTCTATTTTTTGATTTATGATTTTAGTTTGTTTAATTTTCAAAGAAATCTTCCTTTGCAAAGAATTACTTTGTAAACTCACATTCCCATCCGCCATAAATCAACAAATCCTGATCCGCTTTCTTGCTGCCGCATAACACATCCAGTTCCAGCTTATAGGTTCCTTCCGCAAGTTTTTCTGCAGGAATCTGAAACTTCACCTGGTTATCTTCCATAATTACATTATTCGGTACAGCATTTTCCATCACCACTGTTCCTTCTGCATTCAACACCCGATAATTCTCCAATTCCAATACTTCAATTTCACAGTACGGAATCATCTCCATCTTCACCATTTTTACGGTTACCATAAGAACATCTTCTTCTACTGCCGCATAAACCAAAAGCTCGTCTGTGGCATTATGATAATTCTGTCCTGTTATCGCACCGTCAAACCGCTTAGTGTCTCTAAAAAATCCTTTTTCAGTTGTTGCCATTGCAGTAATACCGGTTAGACTGAAAGCAACAGCCAAAGCAGCTACAGCTATTAAAGGCTTCTTGTAATTTATTATTTTATTTTTTTTCATACTGTAATTCTCCTGTTCTGATTCTATTTTTTTTATGCAATTTTGTAAAATCCTTTGTTTTTCAGATTCCGATAATTCGATTTTACTGATTTCTTTTTTTAAATTATTCATTCACATAAACTCCTTTCGATATTTTTCTCCCAAAAGCTCTCGACCTTTTTTCAGGCGCATTTTCACTGCAGAAGCTGTTTTTCCTATGATACCTGCAATGTCCTCTATCCGGTATTCTTCCACATAATACAAATACAACACCTTTTTATATTTTTCCGGCAACTGTATCAATGCTTCCAGTATGCCACTGTCCTCGCTTAATTCTGCAGCAATGTCCGCCACTTCCGCCACATTATCCAACGAAGTTTCACCACGCCGCATTCGTTTACGTAACAAATCCCGGCAACGGTTTACCGTGACAGTTAACAGCCACGCTTTTTCATGATCCTTATCATTAAATACCGGTGACTTCTGCCAGTATATAAGCAATGTATCCTGAACCACATCCTCTGCTTCTGACGTGTCATTAAGCATCATAAGGGCATATCGAAATAACATGGTTCCATATTGATTTAAAATTTCTTCCAACACATCTGTCGGCCGTACAGATGAATGATTCATTTTCCCGACCTCCTTTCACTTAATACACGTTTCTGATGTCGATTTGGTCAATTCTTTCTGATTTGGTGAGAAAATTTTTCTATGCTAAATCCACTAAAAAAACAGACCGTAAGAAAACGTCAGCGATGAGCGGTTTTCTAAGGTCTGTTTTTTTAGTGGATTTAATTAAAATTTACTTCACCAAATCAAATGCATTTAGTTTCTTATTAATCATTGCCATAGCGCCTTCCGGAACATTTCCCGCCATACCCATCATCATTTCTACGGACATATTGGAAATCATCTCCCACATTGGCATGCCGGGACCCATTTCCCTGCCGGATAACTGGCAGAAGAACGCCAAAGCATCCGGATTCTTAGCTACTTCACCAAGAGTGTTCTTAATACTTAATTTGCCCTCCGGAAATTCCATAGGAGCCTCTAAGTCAAGACTGCCCTCTGTGGTAAACCAGTTAGCAGCGCCTTCCTGACCGTTATCTTCCACAGGAAGTGTGTAGATAGCAGGCTCGACCTCTACCTTTTCGATGGTCATGGTATCCTTGCATTCTCCGGCAACTGCCAGGAAAATATTAAAACCGTCTGCTAAAGAAACATTGAATTTTGCAATGTGGTCTACAGGTGTAGTCTCTCCTACTTTTTCACGGTTCATATAGAGAGCCACGGTATCCTGGTTGGTATATACCTTAATTTCCGTGGTTTCACCGGCACGCTGCGCATAACGCTTACCGCAAAGATGAACCATTGGTTCCGGGTTCCAGTATGCCTTGTAAATGTAGTAACTATCCTTCTTGGTCTTTCTGTCCATGGTTACAAGCCCCTTATTGTTACGTCCTGCTACGCCACCTTCATCACGGGCTGCACAACCAAAGTCGAACATGTTCCAAACATGGCTGGACCAAATCCAAGGACGTTCGTCAAGTACCTTTGCCATATGCTCATGATACAATGCCTGATAGTCCTCACTGTAGTCCTTACACTTTGGATTTGGACCATGGTAAGTAATAATACCTTCACAACCGTACTCAGAAACGCCAAGGCAGATGTCCGGATGCTTTTCGTGGAAGTTGTCAAGCCAAGGACCGTTATCTTCCATCTTGCCCATATACCATCCAAAGTAATGGTTATAGCTTTCGGTATCGGTAATATAATGCATCGGACCGTCCACCGGAGTCATGGTAACATGTGCAATGGTGGTAAGACGGGTTGGATCAAGCTCCTTTACCAAAGCATTTAATTCCTTATGATTTTCTACTAACTGCTCGGAAATACCGCCAATGAGGATTTCGTTGGAAATACCCCAGAACATAATGGATGGATGGTTGTAGTTCTGGATCACCAGCTCCTTCATCTGCTCGATACAGTTCTGGTGAGCCTTCGGATTCTTGCTCATCACAGAAATAAACGGAATTTCTGCCCATACCGCAAAACCTAATAAGTCGCAGGCATCGTAGAAATCCTGGGAATGCTGATAATGAGCCAGACGGATGGTGTTGGCACCCAGTTCCTTAATAAGCAGTGCGTCTGCATAATGGTCGTCCGCATCTAACGCATTTCCACGGTACACCATATCCTGATGGCGGGAAACACCACGAAGAGGAGTCTCTACTCCGTTGATGATAAATCCCTTCTGAGGATCGCAGGAAAAGCTGCGGACACCTACGTTTACTTCAATATCATCATAGGTTTCATTTCTTCTCTGAAGCTCTGCAATAACAGTATAAAGATAAGGGGCATCTAAATCCCACAGAATTACATCCGGCACAAAAATGGTGGTTTTTGCCGCATCTGCCGGACGAACCGCATAACCAACTTCGTTGCCCTCTTCATCAAAAATACTGTACTGTACCGTAAAGTTTTCATCCGCATTCTTTATAAATGCTTCAATTTCAAAGGAAGCGCCACCGCAATCGGTAGGCTTTGGAGTTACCATAATGCCGGGTCCACCGTAATATTCTAAATCAAAATGAGCGTTTGGTACGCTGATTAAATTTACGCCACGATACAAGCCGCCATAAAAAGTAAAGTCTGCATTCTGCGGATATACATAATCATTAGCGATATTACTGCACTCCACTACTAACAGGTTTTCACCCTCTTCCTTGCAGTAATCGGTAATATCTGCGCGGAAAGTGGAATAACCGCCTTCATGATAGCAAACCTTGGTTCCGTTAATATAAACGGTTGCTTCGGAATTTGCGGCTAAAATTTCAACAAAAGTTCTGCCTCCCGGCAATGGCTGTTTTGGTGTTTCAAAGGACTTTGCATACCAGTAATTGCCGCGGTCATAGCTACCGTTACCATCATTTCCGTCTACCGCATTCCAAGTGTGAGGTAAATCCACCGTTTCCCAATCGGTTGGATAAGCACTTGGTAAACCCACATTTTTCTGAATGAATTTCCAACTTTCATTCAGGTTAATAATACTTCTCATAGCTTTGCTTCCTCCTCATAGTAGAATGATACTTTATTATATCATGTTTTTGTTCATTATTCTATAAACTTGATATAAATTTATTTCAAGTGGTTCTTCATATTTTTCAGCGCAGTCTTTTCAAGTCTTGATACCTGCGCCTGGGAAATATGAATTTCATCAGCAACCTCCATTTGTGTTTTTCCTTCAAAAAAGCGTAATTCTATTATATTCTGTTCTCTTGGAGACAATTTTTCCATGGCCTCTTTAATTGAAAGATCTTCTATCCAGTTTTCTTCCCGATTTTTCTTATCACTGACCTGATCCATCAAAAATAGTGTATCCCCGGAATCCGAATATACCGGCTCATATAATGACATCGGTGCCTGAATTGCATCAAATGCATTTAAAATATCTTCTCTCGGAATACCGGATTCCTTTGAAATTTCATCAATCGTTGGTTCGCGGTCCATACTTTTCTGCAACATATCCCTTGCATATATAGCCTTATAAGCAATATCCCGGAGGGACCGGCTGACTCTGATGGAATTATTATCTCTTAGATATCTTCTGATTTCCCCGATAATCATAGGAACCGCATATGTGGAAAATTTTACTCCCTGCGTGATATCAAAATTATCAATTGCCTTCATTAACCCGATGCAGCCTATCTGAAACAGATCATCTACATTTTCATTACTGGAAGAAAAACGCTGTATTATACTCAATACTAATCGTAAATTACCCTTTATATAAATTTCTCTCGCTTCTGTATCCCCGTTTTTGATCTTACGTATCAATTCCTCTTTTTCCTCGCTCTTTAGCAGCGGAAGCTTTGCTGTATTTACTCCGCAAATTTCAACTCTGTACCCAGCCATAGCAAATAACCTCCTGTAATTTCTTTACAGTAAATCATTTGCCAAACCGGATAAAAATATACATCCTATATCCTAACTGAATTTTAAAATTTCATTGCGAAGCCGCCGCATAATCTTCTTTTCCAAACGGGAAATGTAGGACTGGGATATTCCCAGCATATCTGCAACCTCCTTTTGTGTCTTTTCTTTTCCGTCCCGGCTGTTTAAACCAAATCTTAAATCAATGATCACTTTTTCCCGTTCACTTAAATGTTTCATCGCCTGACGCAGCATTTGACGGTTTGCTTCTTCCTCCATATTTTTATATACACAGTCTTCTTCCGTACCCAAAATATCCGATAAAAGCAGTTCGTTTCCATCCCAGTCTACATTTAACGGTTCATCAATGGACACTTCCAGCTTAACTTTATTATTTTTACGCAGATACATTAAAATTTCATTCTCTATACATCTGGAAGCATACGTTGCCAATTTAATATTCTTTCCTGTGTTAAACGTATTAATTGCCTTAATTAGTCCGATGGTTCCGATGGAAATCAAATCTTCTACACTGATTCCTGTATTATCAAATTTCTTTGCAATATATACCACCAAACGAAGATTGCGTTCTACAAGAATAGACTTTGCCATTTCACGTTCTTCTGTTTCTAAAAGGTCCAGCATTTTGCATTCTTCCTCCATCTCCAAAGGCGGAGGAAGCACTTCTGCACCACCAATATAATGGATTTCTCCTTTTTTTCCGAACAACAGCTCCCGGATACCGGTTACCATCCGGAACATCATTTTCCCCTGCACTGAAATTTTAATTAACATTAACTTCACCCTAACCTTCCTGCAATAATCCACAATGAAAAATCACCTGATACTCTTTTCCTTTATACAGATTTTCTTTTGATACAGCAGCAATCACCTCCCGGAATCTCATGTGTTTACTTTGCCATTTAATACTTACATAATCCAACGTAATTCCCTCCAGCAATCCATTTTCTTTTCCAACACTGTGAAACGGAATATAATGTAATTTTTCCGGATGGCTTTCTTTACAATAAGAGATCATTTCCGATATCAGTTTTTCATCCACCAAAATTACAGGTTTATGATAAAATGGATCATACAGTTTATTTCCGGTATCCATAAGTGCCGTTGCAAACAACTTTTTATCTTCAAATTCCAGCACAGTTTTTACCTTCATATGCTCCTCTTTCCAACGGATTCTGCTTTGCTTTTCCAGCACAATACAAAACAAGCATGCCACAGCGGAAACCGCAATTGCACTGACAGAATTCACATCTATCCCCACAAAGGAAATCAGGTATAAAAACACGCCGGCGGTTACTATCATGGAAATTACAACCAAAAACAAGTGCCATAATAAATTCTTGCACCCAAAGGCAAGAAAACACATCATTATAAGCGAAACTCCTTCTGTTATAAATATACTGGCAGAGCTTCCCTGCTGTATGTACCATACCAGACCTAAACACCCCAAAAAAGCTCCGATAGCAGCTGCTAATAAGCACTGCAACGTGCGGTAAGTTTTCGTAATCTGACGGACCACAAACAACCCCAGTGCATTCATCCAAAAATTCCATAAAAAAAACAGATCAATATAAAGAATCCAGTCCACAACTCACCTCCTGTATTCAGTATAAATCTGTTTCATCATATTTTTTGTCAAAACATGGAAATCCGGTTATTAATTTGTTTTAAAAAAACGACAAAAAAATGGCATGTGAAACTTCACTCACATGCCATTACATACTTATTTATTCTTTGCCCTTTTTGTCAGTTAAAAAACTTGGAATGTTAATTTTCTTTTTACCTAAATCCACTACTTCGTCATTATTTTCAGAGGTAGCGGCTGTTTCACGGAACTCACGCATCGGAGTATATCCGGTACCGGTCGTCCCACGCTCAGTTTGTCCTGCCGGCTTATAGCCCGAACCAATATAGCTGGAAATGGACTTTCTTCCATCCTTAAGGCTGAAATCAAACTGGTCAGCAACACCACCGTTACGAACAGTTCCCGCAGTGAAGGATGTCATTCTTCTGGTATTATCAGCCTCAGCCTGCTTCGCTGCTGCTTCCATACCGGTAGCAATAATGGTTACGGTTACGGTTTCAGGAGCACTTAAATCTTCAATACAACCAAAGATAATGTTAGCATCTTCGCCAACCAGTTCCTGTACATAGGTGGTTGCATCCGCTGCTTCTAAGAAAGCAACATCACCGGAATAGTTGATAATCATACCGTCTGCACCATTGATGGTTGTTTCAAGAAGCGGACTCTGGATTGCCTGCTGAACAGCAGCCATACAACGGTCTTCACCGGATGCAGTACCCATACCGATATGAGCAATACCCTTATCTCTCATAATAGTTTGTACATCTGCAAAGTCAAGGTTCATCTGACCCTTCTTATTGATGAGGTCGGTAATTCCCTGTACACTCTGCATAAGCACTTCATCGGTACGTGCAAATGCATCAGCCATGGATGCTCTTCGGTCCATAAGTCCTAACAACTTATCATTTGGAATAACAATTAATGTATCTACATTATGACGAAGACGTTCAATACCGTCTAATGCAAACTGCATACGCTTCTTACCTTCAAACTTGAATGGCTTAGTAACAAAGCCTACAGTAAGAATACCCATCTCCTTTGCTAATTGCGCCACAACAGGAGCTGCACCGGTACCGGTACCGCCACCCATACCGCAGGTAACAATTACCATATCATAGTCACGGACTACTTCTGCCAGCTCGTCCTTATTTTCTTCAGCAGCTTTTTCACCCTTTTCCGGGTCGGCACCCGCACCAAGACCTCTGGTAAGCTTTTCACCAATCTGGATGCACTGTTCTGCCTTACAATTTCTTAACTGCTGTTTATCTGTGTTAATACATACGAATTCTACGCCTGTTACACCGGAAGTAATCATACGGTCTACTGCGTTATTTCCGCCACCGCCGACACCTACAACTAAAATTCTTGCTGCAACATCCGGTTCGCCCTTGCTGATTTCAATCATATTACTACCCACGGATTTATCCTCCTTTTATATAAAAATAGATGATATACTGTCTATAACGATAATTCTTACAACATCTTGTAGTTACATACACTTCTTCCAATATACCTATACTATATAATATACTTGTAAATTGCTCATTAATCAAGCATATTTTTTGTTTTTTTTCAAATTAATTGAGTTATTGCTCTTTAAAGATTACATCACCGTTTTCCCCGGAATAATTTCGCATATCCAAAGTGCCTGTCCTTCCCGGTAGAGATTGTAAAATACCTGCCAATGCATTCATCTGCCCGTCATAGTTTGTTTTCTTCCCAAGCATGACTGAAATATCTTTTAAATGCAATGTAACTTCATAATTTGCATCAAAATCAATTTCTTCTGCACTAATCCCATTCAGTTCAATCAATCTTGTCAATTCTAAAATAGTATCAAACAAGCTCTGTTTTTGCACCTTTAACGGCTTATAAAGAACGATTTCATCAAATTCCAGCCCCGTTACCACCGGAACATCTTCCACCAATGCATCGGAACTTTCTACAATAATTCCGTCTTTGTCAAAAAACATATAACGTCCCATGACAATGACACATCCGGTGATACGTTTTTCATGAACTACTATTTTGGCAGTCTGACGGTCAATATAATCAATCTCATATTTTTCTACAAACGGAATGTTCTTTTGCAGGAAAGTATCCGACAGACAGAAGCATGGCGTTAATGAAGTAAAGAAGCCAGAATCCAACTGTTCCAAAAACTCAGCATCTGAATATCTGGTCAGACCCTCAAAACTGACATTTTTTAACCGATACAGATTATACCCCCAAATACCTGCTGCGAACACAGCCAGCACACCTAAGGTGATAATCAAATATTTTACCTGTTTCATCGTTTCAAAACCTATTCTCTGTATTCAATCTGATTAGAAACGCCCAAAGCGATTCCCATTTCAAACAATAAAGCCACCAGAGAGCTGCCTCCGTAACTGATAAACGGCAGCGGAATACCGGTAGACGGGATCGTATTGGTTACTACTGCCACATTAATTACTACCTGGGCTGCAATATGTGCCATAACACCAACCGCAATCAGACTTCCGTACAAATCCGGAGCATTTACTGCAATAACAAACAATCTCCATAATAAGAATAAAAACAACAGCAAAATAGCCACTGCGCCGATTAATCCCATTTCTTCACAAATAACAGAGAAAATCATATCATTATGGGATTCCGGAATAAAGCCCAGTTTCTGCACACTGTTTCCGAGGCCTTTCCCCAAAAAACCACCGGAGGAAATGGCATAAAGTCCTTGCAGGGTCTGGTAGCCCAAGGGATGTGTTTCTACATTTAACCAGGCATCAATTCGGGAAATTCGGAACCCCTCGCCGAACACAAACACTACCACTACAGCCGCAATACCAAGTGCAACAACACCCCAATAATATGCTTTCTTTTTGCTGGTAACAAAGCAGATCACAAAAACAATAACCGAAAGAACCAGCGCTGTACTTAAGTTTTCAATTACAACCAGAAAAATCAACGGTGCAACACGAATCAATACACCGACAAATCCTCTGATTTTATTCAGCATTTTTGGTGCACGGCTGGCTAAATAAGCAGTCAGGAGTACCACACAAATCTTTGTTAATTCCGATGGCTGAAAACTTCCGATACCCGGAATTTCAATCCATCGTTTTGCACCTTTAATATCCTCACCTACAACAAGAACTAAAATCTGAAGGGCAAAACAAAGAACGTACAAAACACTGACCGGTCGGATTTTAATAACAGGCAACGGATGAATAATATACCGGTAATCAATCAACGATACCAGTATCATAACAACAAGACCAAATACCGCAAAAATCGCCTGCTTTTTTAGAAAAAACGTTGCATCTCCATAGTACTTTGTTGCGTTGTAAGAGCTGGTACTGTAAATCATAACCAGGCCAAGCCCAACAAGAAACGCAGTAAGAAAAAGCAGACTGAAATCATAGGCTCTATGGACCTTTCCCGGCACTCTTCTCACATTTTGTTCAATTTCCGTTATTGTTTCCCGTCTTCTTTGATTCATTCTTCGATTCCTTTTACGTAATCCTTAAACATACATCCGCGCTCTTCATAATTTTTAAACATTCCCCAGCTTGCGCAGGCAGGAGAAAGTAACACCGCATCTCCCGGTTCCGCATGGGAAACACAAAATTCCATTGCTTCTTCAAAGGAATCCATTAGCACTACGGCTTCCATTCCCATCTTCTTTGCAGTTTCTGCGATTTTTTCTTTTGTCTGTCCGATGAGAACCAGATATTTTACTTTACCTTCAAAGGCAGCAATCCATTCCTCATACTCCGAATTTTTATCATAACCACCGCCAATCAGTAATGTCGGCTTACTCATAGCCTGAATACCTTTAATGGCAGCATCCGGATTGGTTCCCTTGGAGTCGTTATAGTAGTCTACGCCTCTCTTGGTTGCCACAAATTCAATACGGTGTTCCACTGCATGAAAACTAATCAGTCCCTGTCTTATTGCAGAAAGCGGAACTTCCATGCACAATGCTGCGCCAATAGCAGCCATTGCATTTTCATAATTATGTAAGCCGATAATATTCAGCTCTTCTGTTTTACAGATTTCTGTGCAGTTCCCCTCTTCTGCATATAAAATGGAATTCCCGTCAAGATATAAACCGGTTTCCAACTTTTGCCGGCTGGAAAACCATAAGATACGGCAGGACAGCTCCTTGGCGTATTCCCTAAGCATCGCATCCTCATAATTTAAAATACAGGTTTGGTCTGCTTTCTGGTTCTTAGCCACATTCAGCTTTGCTCTGGCATAATTTTCCATCGTATAATGACGGTTTAAATGGTCCGGAGTTAAATTCAAAATCATACTGACATCCGGAATAAAATCATCCTGTACCGTTTCTAACTGGAAACTGGAAAGCTCCGCAACGGTTACGGAGGTATCTGTAATTTGTTCTGCCATTTCCGTATACGGAATACCGATATTTCCAACTACATATACATCAGGAAACCACTGTTTCATAATTTCACCGGTTAAAGCTGTTGTCGTTGTTTTGCCGTTTGTACCGGTAATACCGATAAATTTACCTCCGGCCACCTGATAGGCCAGCTCAATTTCTCCCCATACTGGGATTCCCCGTTCCTTTAATTTAAGAACAAACGGAAGATCTGTAGGAACTCCCGGACTTAAAACAAGAAGTTCTGTCTGTTCAGCCAGTTCTTCCGTAAATTCACCGCATATTACAGTGATGGTTTCACCAATTCTTTCTAATACCTTTTCTTTATCCAAAGACTCGTTGCTGTCATATAAAACAACCTTTGCATTTTTATGTAATAAAAGCCTTGCAGCTGCAATACCGCTGATTCCGCTTCCGACTACAGTCACTTTTTTGTTTGTAAACATACTGTTTCTCTCCCCTTTATTAATCTGTTTCCTATTCTATCACAAAATGCAAAATGTGCAACAAAAATCACTTTATTTCCGATTCTTCTTCTATACCAAGATACGGTAATACTACTTCAAAGAGTTCTGCCATAACCGGTGCAGCAATGGTACCTCCGTAATACTGCCCCTGAGGCTCATCAATAATTACCATGGCAATCACCTGCGGATTTTTTGCCGGCGCAAAGCCAAGAAAGGATGCGATATACTTTCCGCTTCTTCTTGGCAGCTTTTCTGATGTTGCCGTCTTTCCTCCGATACTGAATCCTTCCACATAAGCGTTATGTCCGGTTCCCTCAGAAACTACCTGTTCCAAAACAGTCCGCATTATTTCTGATGTTTCTGCAGAGACAATACCGGTTTCCCCGATTCCATCCACAGTTTTAATCGTAACACCGGCATTATTTACGATTTCCGTAACAAAATGAGGAGTAATTTTAGTGCCGCCATTGATAACCGTACTTGTTGCCGACATCAGCTGTAGCGGAGTTATCTGAAACGACTGGCCAAAGGAAATTGTAGCCAGTTCTACTTCTTTCACATTTTCCGCCTTATGCATAATGGAAGATGCTTCTCCGGGTAAATCAATTCCTGTTTTTTCAAATAGTCCCAGTGCCCGGAAGGTTTCATACATATTTTCAATTCCGGTGCGTCCTCCGATTTCCATAAATGCAGGGTTGCAGGAATTCATAATTGCTTCCGTAAAGGTTTGGGAACCGTGCCCCTGGGTCTTATGGCACCGGATTCTCCGGTCTGCTACAAGCTTATATCCGGGACAGTAAAAATTATGTCCCAACTCCAACGAATCATGTTCAAAAGCCGCCGTGGCAGTAATAATTTTAAATGCCGAACCCGGTTCATAGGTATCACTGATACAGGAATTTCTCCACATCTGATTCAGCAGTTCCGTCTTTTTCTCCGGAGTCAGCTCTTCGTCTTTCAGACCGGCTTTATAAATTTCTGTCAGTTCATAAGGCTCATTCAAATCATATTCCGGCACATTTACCAAGGCGTAAATTTCCCCGTTTTGCGGATTCATTACAATAATACTGACATTTTTGGCTGATTTTGCTTCCAAAGCCTTCATGGAAATTTGTTCCGCATAGCTTTGGATTGCCACATCCAACGATGTTTTTATACTGTTTCCCGTCACTGGGGTAACCATAGATTCTGCCATATCCGGTATTTCCATACCATGAGCAGTAGCCATGGTTAATATCTTCCCGTTTTCCCCCTTTAACCAGAAGTCATATTTTACCTCCAGACCAAGTATCCCCTGGTTATCACTTCCTGTAAAGCCAAGCACCTTGGACGCAAGGGAACCGTAAGGATAAAACCGCCGGTAATCTTCGTCGACCATAACACCATCCAGCTCATATGCCCGGATAGCATCGGCTACTTCTTTATCCACATTTGTTTTTATTGTTTCAATCGATGATTTTTTTTCTACTCTCTTCCTGACATAGTCCTCATTTAGCTCAAGTTTTTCGCACAACACCTGAATTACCTTTTCTGCCTCTGTTATCTGGTTATGTATTACGGAAATCGTGCAAACCGGCATATTATCCGCCAGAACTTCACCGTTCCGGTCATAAATCCTGCCTCGCTCTGCTTTTATAACACGTTCTCTTTCATGAAGATTCTTTGCGGCCTTTGCTAAATGTTCCGAGCCGGGCACCATTAAATAATATACCCGTCCCATAAGAACAATTGCTGCCAATATAACAACAAAAAGGACAAGTAAAAGATTACGTTTCTGGAACGTTCTGATAAAATGCATACCATGCCTTTCTTCTTTTCTCATCCTTTTATTGTATTCTTTTAAAATTATAAATATGTTTCTTATTCTTGGATTACATTCGTATCTTCTTCATTATTTTCCGGATTATAGTCCGGATTATCCTCTTCATTTACCAGTATATCATCTGCATTTACTCTTTGGATGCGATAGTTGATTTCACCCTCCGGATACATTTTCAAATATGGCAATGTTTCCTCTAAGATAGCTGCAGCCAAAGTAGATGCAGTTGCGGATTTGGACATTTTCTCCGGATCATGAGCTTCATCCACTACCACATAAATAACAACATTACGGTCTTCTGTTTCAACAAACCCAAGGAACGAAACCAGATTTTTTCCTTCAGAACGCGGAAGTTTCTGTGCAGTTCCGGTTTTACCGCCCAGCATATATCCGTTCACCTGCGCCTTAGTTGCAGTTCCCTCTTTTACGGTTAAATACATAGCTTCTTTAATAAACGCACTGGTATCTGCAGAAACTGTTTTGGTTACAACCACAGGTTCAATTTTTTTAATGGTCGCTCCTTCTGAATTTTTGATTGCACGAACCACATGCGGTTCATAATATGTTCCGCCATTCACTAATGACGCAAATGCTGATGCCATTTGAACCATATTCACCGTAAGTGATTGTCCGAAGCTGCTGGTCGCCAGTTCGGTCTGATTCAAATTTTCCAAAGTAACCAGAGAACCTGCATTTTCTCCGGGCAAATCAATACCTGTTTTACTTCCCATCCGGAAATGTTTCTGATATGAATAAAATATTTCTCTGCCTTCTGCTGCAGCAATCTGCATCAATGCATCATTACATGAATACATTAACGACTGTACCAGACTGATTTTTCCATGTCCCCTGGAATTACTGCACTTAATGGCAATATCTTCTCCAAATACTTCTTTACCGTCACAAACGAATTCGGCATCTATATCAGTTATCATCTCTTCCAAAGCTGCCGCTACTGTAATCGGCTTAAATGTAGACCCCGGTTCATAAGCATCGGAAATACAGAAATTACGCCATATTCCGTATCTTGCAGTCATTTTATCCGCTGATGACATGGCCGCAAGTTCTTCCTGGGAATAAAATTCATCCAATGCTCTCGGATCATTTAAA
Organism: Lachnospiraceae bacterium; assembly: GCA_017622795.1. GTDB lineage: Bacteria > Bacillota > Clostridia > Lachnospirales > Lachnospiraceae > SIG299. The sequence goes on along the minus strand of JAGAQI010000050.1, from coordinate 41,425 downwards.
TCAAAACTGTAATTAGACTGCATGGCAAGGATTTCTCCATTATCTGCATCCATCATTAACACGCCGACATTTTCTGCCCCTACCGTATCTAAAAACTCTTCCACATACCGCTGAACCACTCTTTGTACATTTATATCAATTGTGGAAACTATCTGATTTCCGTTTTCTGCTTCTTTTACTGTTTTCTGAATATTTAAGCTGGAATCATAGTAACCGTAAGTCCTGCCATTAATTCCCGTTAATTCCTCGTTATATTGCTGTTCGATACCATAAGAGCCCTCTCCATCAACAATGAAACCGATAATATGAGAAGCAACGGTCTGATATGGATAGGAGCGTTTATACTCTTCCTCAAACCAGACACCCTTAATTTCTCCCTTTAAGTCTTTCTCCTGTTCCTTTCTTTTTTCCCATTCTTCTTCGTACTGGGACATCCGCTCTTTTTCTGCATACGACAATTGTCGTATGAGTGGAACATAAGAGCTTTCCTTCTTTTCTACAAGAATAGTACGTAGCTCATTTTCATCTAAACCGTATACTTGTACCAATGCCTGTATGGTAGGCTCTACATTTTCTTCTTTATTCAAGAGTACCTTAGGGTCCAAAATCAAATGATAAATTAAATCACTGGCCGCCAAAACATTGCCGTTTCTGTCTAAAATAGCCCCCCGTTTATACGGAATTTCAGAAGAAACATAGCTCTGCTGCGCCAGTGCACTTTTTTCATATTTATCATCACCGGACAAAAAAGCAAGACGAACCAAAAGTATCAAAAAAGCTACTACGATTGCACCGAATATAAATACAAGACTCGACTGCATCCAGGATCTGAATTTTCTTACTTGCTTTTTCTTTGGTTTTTCCTGCTTTTCTCTCATAATTCCTCACATTACTCCGGAATATCCTGATACTGACGGAAATATCCCGTAGATTCATTGTTGTAATAAATGATTTCGTTATTGTTCGGATATACCATTCCAAGAACGCCGACCGCCATCTGATATACCGTTTCTAAATCGTATTTTTCATTTTCCAATACTGCGGCCAGTGCATCGTTTTCTTTTTCCAAACCGGTAATCTGCTTTTCCAGACCGGAAATGGATTTATTTAATTGTACCACATCAGACTGTACTTTTAAATAGTTAACACACATAAATAATGTTGCAGCTATAGCACACATTAAGAACAGCATAGAAATCAGATCAATATTCTGTTTGATTTTTACCTTTGGCTGTTCTTCCGGCAATTCCACTCTTCTTGGGCGACGGATTTCCTCCTGTTCCCACTGAGGCTGTAAATTTCTTGCCGCAGAGCCGTTTTCATATCCTGTCGTGGAATATCTTCTTTTCTCTTCCATAATTCCTCCCCTACCGGAATACGTTCCGGCAGTTTCTGTTATGCTTTTTCAAATATTCTAAGCTTTGCGCTTTTTGACCTTGAGTTCATTTCCAATTCTTCCTCTGACGGAAGTATCGGTTTTCTTGTAATTACCTTTCCTTTACTTTTCTTTCCGCACATGCAAACAGGGAAAGACGGTGGACAGGTACAAGGATTTTCATTTTCCCTAAACTTAACTTTTACAATTCTGTCCTCCAAAGAATGGAACGTTATTACACAAAGTCTTCCGCCCGGCGCCAATAAATCAATCATGGCATCCAGAGTATTCTCCAACACTTCCAATTCACGATTTAACTCAATACGGATTGCCTGAAATGTTTTCTTTGCCGGATGACCGGTGTTCATTCGGATTTTTGCAGGAATCGCTGCTTTGATTGCTTCTACCAATTCAAAGGTTGTTTCTAATGGTTTTTCCTGACGCATCCGTACAATATGCTTTGCTATGTTCTTAGCAAACTGGTCTTCTCCGTACTCCTTAATCATACGGAATAATTCCATTTCACTGTATTCGTTTACAATGTCTTTTGCTGTTTTTTCCATACGGTTGTCCATTCTCATGTCGAGAGGAGCGTTTACCTTGTAGGTAAAGCCGCGTTCTGCCGTATCCAACTGATAAGAAGAAACGCCAAGATCTAGCATGATACCGTTTACTTTCTCTATGCCAAGTTCCCGTAAAACCTCCGGCATAGCTTCATAATTGCTTCTGACTACCGTAACAAAAGGAAACTCCTTTAAACGTTCTCCCGCTGTTGCAATGGCATCTTCATCCTGATCAATTCCGATGAACCGTCCCTGCCCTTTCAGCTGTTCACAAACGCTTTTCGCATGTCCCGCACCACCAAGAGTACCATCTACATAAATGCCTCCCGGTGTTACATTTAAACCATCTACTGTTTCTTTAAACAATACAGATATATGCTTGAATTCTTTTTCCTGGTTCATACTAACCTGTTCCTTTCCTTAAAAGCTAAGTCCAAATTCTGACATGTGCTCTGCAGCATCATCCATATTGTCATAACAATCGTTTTCTTCCCAGCGTTCCTTACTCCAAACTTCGATTTTGGAAAGAACACCTACAAACACCACTTCTTTTTCTAAGCCGGCAGCCGTACGGAGTTTAGACGGAATTAAGAATCTGCCCTGCTTGTCCACTTCGCAGGATGCAGCTCCTGCCATGAAGTAACGCTGTAATTTTCTTGCTTCTTTTGTTCCCGGAAGCTTTTTTAAACCTTCCACAAAGTTTTCCCATTCTTCATAGGAGTATACAAAAAGGCAGCCATCCAGTCCCTGGGTTACAACAAAGTTATCTCCGAGTGCTTCGCGAAATTTAGACGGAACGATAATGCGTCCCTTTTCGTCAATCGTATGATTATATTCACCCATGAACATCCGGCTCACCTCCTTCGTATCGGTAGGTAATGCGGTAAGATTTACTCCATTTCGCTCCACTTTCCTCCACATTTACCATTCTTTCCTCCATTTTACCCCACTTTAATGAAAATAGCAAGAGAAAAATGCATAAAAAAAGAACATATCACGTATTTTTGATATGTTCTTTCCCATTTTACTGTTATTTATTTGTTTTCTTTCCCACCGGGAGGTTTTTAGGCTGTGCCTTTTGGATTTGCCAATACTGTTTTAATTGTTCTGTCAAAATAGCTACACCTAACAACACTAATATCACAGCAATAATATGCTCTATGGAGAATGCACTTCCCATTATTTTTTGGGAATCCAACCGGATAAATTCCATAGCAAATATCATACTTCCGTATCCGATTAAATAAACCGAAATAATGATTCCGTTCATCTTTTTCAATTTCCATAACACCCATAGCACAATCAGAAGAACCGCCATAATCACCGTTTCATATAATGATACCGGATGAACCTGTAAGAAATCTCCTCTTATCATTTGTGTTGAAGATCTGCCAAGGGCAACTGCTTTTGCATCCACATCCTGAATTGCCACCTGCATGGCTAACGGCCCATCAGAATAAGTACCAAGCATGTTTCTTCCGAAAAAGCATCCGATTCCGGCTAAAATCTGACCGGATAAAATTCCCGGCATTGCCGTATCGCAAATCTGCAGCCAGGATAATTTTTTTTGTCTGCAATAAAGAAAAGAAACCAGTAAACCTGCAATAATGGCACCTCCCACAGACATTCCACCGTCGCCGATATCAAATACATTTCTCTGATCAGAGATAAAATACTGCCAGTGGCTGAGCACATATCCCACTCTGGAACCAAGGATGCCCGCAAACACCATACGGATGGCCAAATCCAGATATTGCTCCGTATTCTGTTCTGTTTTTTTCGCCAGACGTTCCGTAATAAATAGTCCAAGGAACATCGCCGCGGCGATGCAGATTCCCACCAGGGAAATATGGAAGCCAAACACATCAAAGCCTTCTATCAGCTTTTCGATATATAAATCCAAGCCTGGAAAATTCATCGGACCGCCTGTTGTAATAAAAGTCACCAAATTATTTCTCCTTATGTGAAGCAGAATGCTTATACATTAAAACGGAACAATACCACATCGCCATCCTGAACGATATATTCCTTACCTTCGGAACGAACCAAGCCCTTTTCTTTTGCTGCATTAAAGCTACCGCACTCGGTTAAGTTTTCATAACTTACAATTTCCGCACGGATAAATCCGCGTTCAAAATCACTATGGATTTTGCCGGCTGCCTGAGGTGCTTTCGTTCCTCTTGTAATGGTCCACGCCTTGGTTTCCTTTGGACCCGCTGTTAAGTAGCTGATCAGGCCAAGGGTATGATAGCTGGCACGGATTAACTTTTCCAAACCACTTTCGGTTAAACCAAGGTCATCCAAAAACATCTTCTTATCTTCCTCATCCAGCTCCGCAATTTCCTGCTCGATTTGGGCACAGATAACAAACACTTCAGAACCTTCCCCTGCGGCAAATTCCTTTACCTTTTGAACAAAAGCATTGGATGCACCTTCATCTGCCAGGTCGGAATCCTTTACATTTGCAGCATAAATTACCGGCTTACCGGTTAACATGTTATATTCTGCATAAAACGCCGCTTCTTCCTCATCCAAAAGTTCAAAAGATTTCGCCATCTTTCCTGCTTCCAAATGCTTCTGTAAACGCTCAATCATTGCAGCTTCCTTCGCCAGGGACTTGTCATTCTTTGCACCACGGATTACTCTGGATGCTCTTCTTTCTAACACTTCCATATCGGAGAAAATCAATTCCATATTGATGGTTTCGATATCTCTTACCGGATCAACGGAACCTTCTACATGAATAATATTAGAATCTTCAAAGCAACGTACTACATGAACGATAGCATCTACTTCTCTGATATTTGCAAGGAACTGGTTACCAAGACCTTCACCCTTGGAGGCTCCTTTAACAAGTCCTGCAATGTCTACGAATTCCACAACAGCCGGTACAACTTTTTCAGAATCATACAGTTTTCCGAGCACATCCAGTCTTTCATCCGGAACCGGAACAATACCAACATTCGGATCAATGGTGCAGAACGGATAGTTTGCAGATTCCGCTCCTGCTTTTGTTAATGAGTTGAACAATGTACTTTTACCAACGTTTGGTAATCCTACGATACCTAATTTCATAGTAATTTTCCTTTCTTACTTTCCTTATTTATCCTGAGATTCCACAACAATAAAAGTTCCTTGGGAAAACGCTACTATTGCTTCCTCTTCTGTAATTTCATTACTTATGCCCAGTGTCCGCTCCCGGTAAAAGGTAAGCTTCTCCACCGGATATTTAAACCCTTTCAGTGTAACTTCTTCCACTGTTTCCGTAAGCGGAAGCAAAGAAAGATAATTTCCCCGGGTGTCATTTTTCTTTAACACAAAGCTCTGATTTTTTAAATATAAGCGATTGTTTTCGTTTAAAATTTCTGCAGTAACACCTTGCTTTAACAGACCTTCCAACAAAAAAATATTTCCCAGGCTATGATCCAGTCTGGAACCGGTAGCTCCGAAGAACACCAGCTTGTCATATCCGGCATTTAATGCCGTTTCAATCGCTAATTCTGTATCTGTCTGATCTTTTTCCGGCGGATGCCGTAAAATAATATCTTTTTCGTAGTGTTCCAGCAAATCAGGATTTACCGTATCAAAATCACCTACAATATAATCCGGTTTTATACCCAAACGATGCGTCACTTCCAATGCTCCGTCTACTACGATACGAAGTTCTCCCGGATGACTGTCCATATACCTGGCTAAAAAAGCATCATCTAAAACACCACCGGTTATAATACATGCGCATTTACTCATGGTAAACTTCCCTCATCTTCCGGTAAAATGCATCCATGTTTTCCTTTATATTGCCGCGGAATACTGCTGTTCCGGCGACTACCACATTAACTCCGGCTTCCATAACCTCTTTTACATTTCCCAAATGTATGCCGCCGTCCACTTCCAAATCACAAGCCGGATTCTGCTCATTTATCATGCGGCGCACCGCCCTGATTTTTTCCATCGTTTCCGGAATAAATTTCTGACCGCCAAACCCGGGATGCACGGACATAAGTAAAATCATGTCAACCTTCTTCACCCATGGCTCCAACACAGAAACTTCCGTATCCGGACTTATGGAAATACCAACCTTGCAGCCGGCCTCACGGATTTTTACTATGGTAGCTTCGATATCTTCACATGCTTCTGCATGAATGGTAATCAAATCTGCCCCTACCCGCTTGAACTCCTCAATATAGCGGACAGGCTCCTGCACCATCAGATGAACATCAAAGAACAAATCGGTCGCCGGACGGATACTTTCAATTACCGGCATTCCAAATGAAATACTTGGAACAAACAGTCCATCCATAACATCCACATGCAGCCAGTCCCCGCCTGCATTTTCTATTTTTTTGATCTGCTCGCCCAACTTTGTAAAATCAGCTGCCAGCATCGATGGTGACAAATGAAACATAGCGTATTCTCCTATCCCGGCTTAATACCGGTATTTCTCTTTTTCTTTTAATTCTTTGTATAACTGCAAATAACTGAGATATCTTTGTTTGGATACAAGCCCCGCTTTTCCTGCCTGTTTTACTGCACAGTCCGGCTCATTTTGGTGAATGCAGCCACGAAATCTGCAGTTACCTTCATGGGGATGAAATTCCGGAAAATAGTACTTCAACTCATCCGCTTCCATATCCTCTAATTCCAGGGAACTGAATCCCGGAGTGTCGAGAATATACGTATCGTCATTTATCCATATAAACTCAGAATGTCTTGTTGTATGCTTTCCCCGCCGGATTTTTTCACTGACTTCGCCGGTTTCCATAGTAACTCCCGCCTGCAGTAAATTCACCAACGTGGATTTTCCTACACCGGACGGCCCTGCCAATACCGTGGTTTTATGTTCCAGCAGTTTAGCAATTTTCTCCGTACCTTTCTTTCCTTTTGCAGAAAGAAAGCGGATTTCGTAACCGGAGTTACGATATCCGTTTTCTATTTTTTTACACTCTTCTTCAGATATCAAATCTGTTTTATTAAAACAGATAATCACAGGAAGTTTTTGTTTGGTCATTAAGATCAGGAAACGGTCCAGTAAACTAAAATTCGTTTCCGGATCCTTCGCCGCAAACACGACTAATGCTTGATCTGCATTTGCGACTGCCGGACGAATCAGTTCACTTTTTCTTGGTAGAATATCCACAATGGAAGCCAGCTTTTTTTCTGCATCCAGAATTTCCAGTTCCACATCATCCCCTACCAAGGGCTTAATTTTCTGATTACGGAAGATGCCTTTTGCCTTACATTCGTAGACATCGGCACCTGCCGTATGCACATAATAGAATCCTGCGATTCCTTTTATAATTTTTCCTGTCACTATTCCGCAAACTCCTGTAACTCAACCAGCCATTCATCTACCATCATACCGTCATCTCCCACAAAGAGATATACATAAGCAAAACCTTCTTCCAAACTTGGATAGTCTTTTGTATTCAGTTTGAAATAGAAACCGTCTTCCGGATATGCTTCATAGGAAATATCACCTTCTGCTACCGTATATGCTACATTATCACCCTGACGGATTTCAATATAATAAAATACGGTTTCTCCTTCATACATCGGTTTTTCCCTGCCGGATGTATTTAAAGATAACGGATAAAAGGTTTCTGCCACCGGTGTTGGCTCCACGGTAGGTTCCGGAGTCGGTTCCGGGGTAGGCTCTGCTGTAGGTTCCGGTGTAACAGTAGGTTCGTCAGGCACTCCCGGTTCCGGTGTTGCCATAGGTTCTGTAGTTTCGTTTGGATCAGGGGTTGGTTCCGGTGTTGGCTCCACAGTGACATCCGGATTATCCACCGGTACATCGGTAGGTGCCGGCGTTGCGGTTGCAGAACCCTTACTTACTAGAACGTTCACTGCCGTTCCTGATAAAACAGTATCCTCCATTGCCACATCCTGACGCATAATGAAACCTGCCGCAAACACTTCAGAGAAATCTTCTGTTGTTACACCAAGCACAAGGCCTTCGTCTTCCAAAGCAGTTCTTGCTTCTTCTACTGTTTTACCAATCAGATTAATCATCTGCACATAGGTAGGATTTTTACCGGTGCTTACTACAATGGTAATCGTATCACCTTCATAAATTGTTTCACCAAAAGCCGGTTCCGTACGGATAACCAGACCATTGGACATTTCTTCACTGGATTCATAGGAAGGCATTACAATAAAGCCCTTCTGCTTTAAGAACTGGGTGGCATCTTCCTGAGTCATACCGGTAATGCGGTCTACCGTTAAAGGCTCCTTACCCGCACTGATGGTAAGCTTAACCGTAGCATCCATGAGCACATCCACTTCAGCCAACGGATACTGACTGATAACCGTTCCCTTAGGTTCATTACTATAATCTTCCCGCTCTAAAATAACCGTAAAGTCTTCTGATTTTAATTTTAACAGGTTCTCTGCATCTTCAAAAGTATATCCCTTTAAATTCGGCATCTTAATGGTACCGATTGGTGTCGGAGTCGGACTGGAGGTTGGCGCAGCCGTTGCCGTAATTGTAGGAGAAGGTGTTGGTGTCGGCTGACCGTTAAACAAATCAGCAATACCAAAAAATCTGGCTGCCAGATAAATTATTCCGCCGGTTAATGCCAATGCAACAATAATACTACCGATGATAACTACCTTTTCCCAATTGGAACTGATGCTGTCTAACTCTTCCTCTTCTTCCTTTAGCACCTGACTCTTACCCTTTTGACGGTTGTCATAATGGGTAACTGGGGATTTTGCTGCAGTAGTACGGATTACTTCCACTTCGTTTTCCGTAAACATTTTTGTCGGATTATCCGGTACATAGCCGTTTGCAGCAAGCTTAACAAAATCCCCTTCCGGATTGGTAATGGAACGCTTTAAATCTACAATAAGTTCGGACGCAGATAAATAGCGGTTTTCCGGACGCTTCTGCATACATTTCTGCACTATACGATCCAAGCTGTACTGTACTGCAGGAACCAGTTCTCTTACCGGCTGTGGTTCGCTCTGGATATGAAGAAGTGCTACGGAAACCGTATTATCTCCTGCAAAAGGCAGAGTTCCGCTTAACATCTCATATAAAGTTACACCAAGGGAGTAAATATCGCTCTTTTCATCGCAATATCCGCCTCTTGCCTGCTCCGGAGAAAGATAATGCACGGAACCGATGGCATTCTGCGTATATGTATTTGCAGACACCGCCTTTGCAATACCGAAGTCGGCAACCTTTACCTTACCTTCTCTGGAAATCATAATATTTTGAGGTTTAATATCTCTATGAATAATATGATTATTATGCGCAGCTTCTAAGCCCTGGGCAATCTGAATTGCAATACCCACAGCTTCTTTAATGGCAAGACGGCCCTTTTTCTCAATGAACTTCTTTAAAGTAATGCCCTCTACTAATTCCATTACGATGTAGTGAAGACCGTTATCTTCACCGACATCATATACACTTACAATATTAGGATGGGACAGACCTGCTGCAGACTGTGCCTCTCCGCGGAACTTGGTAATAAAATTTTTATCACCGGAATATTCCTGTTTTAAAATTTTAATTGCAACATAACGGTTTAATCGGTGACATTTTGCTTTATAAACATCTGCCATACCGCCGGAACCGATTTTTTCGATAATTTCGTATCTATCATCACTGATATACATACCGGGTTTAACCATACTTACCTCCATCTGTGTATGTGATATTAAATATCATTTATATATGAACCAGGACCAGAGAAATATTATCTCTTCCCCCGTTTTCATTGGCTAATCCAATCAGTTTTTCTGCTTTTTCTTCCAGGGAAGTTTTCTCTTCTAAAATAATATCCTTTATAGAAGAATCTTCCACCATATTGGTAAGACCGTCCGAACAGAGAACCACATAATCTCCCGGTTCCAGTTCTACTTCAAAGAAATCCGGAACTGCCTGCTCGACTGCTCCTAACGCTCTTGTAATCACATTTTTTTCAGGATGATTTTTGGCATCCCTTCTGTCAATTTCTCCACGAAGAATTTTTTCTTCTACCAGAGAATGATCCTGAGTAATCTGCCTTATAGTTCCTTTTTCATTTAACAGGTACAGACGGCTGTCTCCGATATTCAAAACATAAAGGCTGCCTTCTGAAATACATGCCGCCACAAAGGTAGTTCCCATGCCTTCATAATCCGGTTCTGCCGCTGCTTCCTTTAACAGGCGTTCATTAACCACCCGGATAGCACCCTCCATAGAACCAATGATCGTCCGTGCCTTTTGTTCTTTTAGTTCTCTTTCAAATTCGGTTACACTAAAGCGGGAAGCAAAATCTCCGGCTTTGTGACCTCCCATGCCATCTGCTACTATGTATAGATTCGGCAATAACCCTACCGGATTATCATTACAATATACATAGTCCTGATTTACTTCACGGCGAATGCCAATATCCGTCATTGCAAATGATTCCAAGGTTATTCCTCCTCTCTGTCACAAGTATCTTTGGTCGTATAGCTCCGACGCAACTGCCCGCAGGCCGCATTGATATCTGAGCCCATTTCTCTTCTTATAGTAACATTTATTCGATTTTTTTCAAGTATATTTTTGAAATTTTGAATTGCATCTGTCCGGGACTTCTTATAATCCCGTTCTTTAATCGGATTCACCGGAATCAGATTCACATGACAATTTTTCCCTTTCAGGCGTTTTGAGAGCTCCTGCGCACATTCCGCGGAATCATTCACTCCGGCTACCAGGCTGTATTCAAAGGTTATCCGCCTTGAGGTTTTTTCATAGTAATAATCACAGGCAGCCAACACATCTTCCAACTTATATTTATATGCAACCGGCATCATCTGCTTTCTGATTTCATCATTTGGAGCATGTAGGGAAAGTGCCAGGGTCAAAGGCAAATTTTCCTCTGCCAGGCGCTTCATATTTTCTACAATACCGCAGGTAGACACCGTGATATTTCTTACACTGATATTTTTACCTTCTTTTGCAGAAAGAATACGGACAAACCGTACGAAATTATCATAATTATCCATTGGTTCACCGGTTCCCATTACTACCACATTAGAAACCGTTTCTCCGGTAATCCGTTCAATTTCGTAAATCTGTTCCAACATCTCCGATGCTTTCAGATTACGGATAAGTCCTCCTAACGTAGACGCACAAAACTTACACCCCATCCGGCAGCCTGCCTGGGAAGAAATGCATACGGAATTTCCGTGATGATACTTCATTAACACGCTTTCAATGGCTTGTCCGTCGGAAAGTTCAAACAAAAATTTCTTTGTCCCGTCCGCAGATTCCAATCGGTCAACTTCCTTTATGGTTGTAAACTCGCACTCCCTAGCCATTTTCTCCCGCAGCGCTTTGGAGATATTGGACATATCCTCAAAGGAAGGAACGCGCTTTTCATGCAGCCAGCCAAAAATTTGAGCGGCACGGAACGGTTTTTCTCCCCATTCTGTCAAAAGCACCTTTAATTCTTCAATTGTTCTTGATTTAATGTCTATTCTTTCAGTCATAGTACTTCCTTTAGTTCTTTTTCTTTAATCTTGCGATAAAAAAACCGTCACAGGCGTGAATTCCCGGCAGCAACTGAATAAAAGCACCCTCCTGCACATCTGCTTTCAAAGCAGTCGGCACGGTTACTTCATGCATTGCCGGAATAAAACCGTATTTTTCGCAAATTTCTTTTACCTGTTCTTCATTTTCTTCTTTATTTATGGTACATGTACTGTACATAAGTATTCCGCCCGGTTTTACATACCGGTGCACTACATTCAGTATTTCTTTTTGCAGTTTTACCAGCTCTATTTGGTTCTCTTTTGTCATACGGTAACGGATTTCCGGCTTTTTTGCCATAATTCCGATACCGGAGCAAGGCAAATCGGCAATTACCACATCCGCCTGCTCTGTTAAAGTTTCGTCCAGGATGGTGGCATCTGCAATCTGAACGGTAATATTTTTTACTTGTAACCGTTCCGTATTTTCATTAATCAGCGCCGTTTTCTTCTCGCTGACATCCCTGGAAATTACTGTTCCGCCGCCGAGACTTTCTAATAGATTTGCGGCATGAATAGCTTTACCGCCCGGCGCAGAACAAACATCTACTACCAAATCATCTTTTTTTAATCCGGCAAGTTGTGCCACCAGCATGGAGCTTTCATCCTGCACCTGGAAATAGCCTTCCTTAAATTCCGGGATTTTATCCAGGGCATCATATCCGGATATATCCAGGGCATCTTCGGCATACACGCCGTTTTCTGCGGAAATACCCTGCTTTTTAAGACGTTCCCGTAAATCCTGTTTTGAAATTTTAGTAGTATTACAACGGATCGTCGTTTGCGGATTTCTGAGAGAACCTTCCGCTATTTGCTCCGCCTTTTCAAAACCATATTCCTTTACAAAATAACTGCACAACCATTCCGGCAAGGAATACCGGATGCTGAGATATTTTACAGGAGTTTTTTTCTTATCCGGATATGCTCCGTCCGAATTCCATTGCTCCCGGTTTCTTGCCACATTACGGAGCACTCCGTTTGTAAAACCGGACAACCCCTGCAGTCCTTTTCCCTTTACAAGTTTTACTGCTTCATTACAAACTGCGGAGTCCGGCACACTGTCCATATACATTAACTGGTACACGGACATACGAAGCACCGTACGAACCACCGGCTTCATTTTCTTTACCGGAGTTTTGGACACCTGATTTAAAATATAATCTATGGTAAGCAGACGTTCCAATGTTCCTTCCACCAGCCGGGTTACAAAGGCACGGTCTCTTTTTTCTACTTCTTTCTCCTGATTTAGTGCCTGACGCAGCACCACGTGGGAGTGTTCATTTTCTTCCAAAACCTTATATATTACCTGAAATGCAGTTTCCCTTGTATTCTTCATGAAACCTATATCCTTTTAATCTCTTCTTCTGTTTCCGAACAACAGCACCAAACGAAGTAACTGTAATACGGAAGATGCTGCAGCGGCCACATAGGTTAACGCGGCAGCATTTAATACTTTTTTTGTTTTCGGAAGCTCATCCGCATATAAAATACCGGTTTCCTCTAACAGATTGATTGCCCGCTTGGAAGCATTATACTCCACCGGCAAGGTTATCAGTTGAAATGCCACAGCTAAAGAAAACATGATAATTCCAAGCTTTATTAACGTACCACTGCCTCCAAATAGCAATCCGATTAATATCAGCGGCCAGGAAATATTGGCGCCAAAGCTTGCTACCGGTGCAATCATTGAACGAAGTTTTAACGGAGCATATCCTCTGTCATGCTGGATGGCATGACCTGCTTCATGGGCAGCCACACCAATAGCAGCTACGGAAAAGTTACCATATACCGCATCCGATAAATTCAATGTTTTGTTTCGCGGATCATAGTGGTCCGTTAAGTTACCGGGCACCTGCCGGATGGTTACATCATAAATACCGGACATGGTTAAAATCCGATGAGCCGCCTGAGCTCCTGTCATTCCGGAAAGACTGGCTTCCCGGGAATATTTTGCATACGTACTTTTTACTTTTGCCGATGCCATCAAAGAAAGCACCAGGCCAATCAGCACTAAAAAATAAGTAGGATCAAATCCGTAATAATAGAAAGGCATTCTTTTCTCCTTTCGCACTGCATGATTTATCTGCCAAGCAATGTTCCCACTTCTAGCGTGAAGCCGCGTAAGAACTCTTCTGCGGTCATCTTTCGCTTACCTTCCAGCTGAAGTTCCCTGATACGGAGTACACCGTCTCCGGTAAGAACATCAAAGCTGTCCTTGGAAACAGCAATAATCGCACCGGTTTCAAAACCTTTCGTACCCTTTCCTGCTTCTTCTGCAGAAATCACTTCTGCCTTCCAAAGCTTCAGGAGCTTTCCGTCCAGCTTAGTATACGCAGTCGGCCATGGATTTAATCCACGGATCCAACGTTCCAGTTGTACCGCTGGTTTAGAAAAGTCCAAATCTCCCATGGTTTTATCCAACATCTTTACATGGGTTGCTTCTTCTTCCTTTTGACGGATTCTAGGCGCACGGCCGGTTTCCAACGCATCCATGGCTTCAATCAACAGCGGACCGCCAATATCTGCCAGCTTATCATGAAGGGAGCCTGCTGTTTCATCCGGAGCCAACACAACTTCCTTTGTCATAATAATATCACCGGTATCCATGGTTTCTGCCATATGCATAATAGTGACACCACTCTTTTCGTCACCGTTTAACACCGCCCACTGGATTGGGGATGCTCCGCGGTATTTTGGCAGCAGGGACGCATGTACATTAATGCATCCGAATTTTGGCATGTCCAGCACTGCCTTTGGAAGCAGTTTTCCGTAAGCAGCTACTAAAATTATATCCGGTTGATAGGATTTTAATTCTTCAATAAACGCTTCATCCGTTGCACGCTGTGGCTGAAGCACCGGAATTCCTGCCGCAAGAGCCACTTCTTTTACCGGAGGAAATGCCATTTCGTGGCCTCTTCCCTTTGGCTTATCTGTCTGGGTTACTACCGCAACCACCTCATGCTTAGACGCAAGTACACTTTTTAATACTGTTGCCGCAATTTCCGGCGTTCCCATAAATACTGCTCTCATTACTCTTCGCCCCTCGCTACATCGTGGATTCCGCCCTCTGCCTTGGATACATATACAATACCGTGCAGATGGTCGATTTCATGGCAAAATGCTCTTGCAAGGAGCTCGGTTCCTTCGTAGATTACCTCTTCCATGTTTTCATCCAATGCCTTAACCTTTACATAATTTGGTCTGGTTACCACGCCGGATTTTCCCGGAACACTCAAGCAGCCTTCTTCCCCTGTCTGCTCACCGTCAGTCTCAATAATCTCCGGATTAATTAATATAATCGGGCAATCACCGTCTTCGGAAACATCAATTACCACAACCTGTTTAAGAATTCCCACCTGAGGAGCGGCAAGACCTACTCCGTTTGCTTCGTACATGGTATCCAGCATATCCTCAATTAAAACCTGCAGTTTATGATTCATTTCCTTTACCGGCTTACACTCCTTGGTAAGGCAACTGTCTCCCATTGTTCTGATATTTCTGATAGCCATTTTCTTTTCCTCCTAAATTTTCTGTATTTTAATAACTGCCCATCGGATCAAAATCCAGCTGCAGTATCACATTTTTATCCTGTTCCCTGAAAGGTTCCAATTTTTCTGCCAACTCTGTTAGTATACCATAAGTATCGGCTTTTATATAGATTAAATTTCTATAAAAATCATTACTTTTTGCGATACTTGCTTTGGTTGGCCCAATGACGGAAATATATTCCCCCTTTTTCGTTTTTGCAAACTCTTTTGCCGTTGTCGCCACATGTTCACAAAATTGTCTGGTTTTGTCTTCATCCCTGCCGATGCAAAGCACGGCAAGAATATGTGCCTGCGGCGGATATTTTAACATTTTACGGAAAGCCATTTCCTGACGGAAAAAACCGATATAATCTTCCTTTGCAGCCGTGGTAATACTATAATGCTTCGGTTGATAGGTCTGGATAATAACTTTGCCCGGCAGTTCATCCCTGCCGGCACGGCCTGCCGCCTGGGCAAGAAGCTGAAATGTCCGTTCTGCCGAACGGTAGTCCGACACATTCAAAGATAAATCCGCAGCCAGAATTCCGACTAATGTAACCTTTGGAAAATCATGTCCCTTTACAATCATTTGGGTTCCGACCAATATATCGGCCCCTTCATTGGCGAAAGTTGATAAAATTTTCTCGTAACTCTCCTTTTCTTTCGTTGTATCCGCATCCATCCGAAGTACCCTTGCCTGCGGAAACAATTTTTTCACTGCCTCTTCTACTTTTTGTGTTCCGGTACCAAAAGCAGCAATATACGGAGATGCACACTCCGGACATTTTTCCGGCAACGGGATGGTATGTCCGCAATAATGGCAATGCAAGGTCTGATCATAATGCAGTGTTAAGGATACCGAACAGTGCGGGCACATAATCGGTTTCCCGCAGCTTCTGCAGGATACTGAGCCGGAATAGCCACGGCGGTTTAGAAACAGCATGGTCTGTTCGCCCCTTACCAGTCGTTCTTCCATTTCCTTTTGCAAGGCTCTGCTGAACATGGAGCGGTTTTTCGCTGCCATTTCTTCTTTTAAATCAATAATTTCCACTTCCGGAAGTGTGGCGTTTTTCGCCCGCTCCTTTAGTTCGAGCAATACGTATTCTCCGCGTTCTGCTCTTTCGTAAGCCTCAACGGATGGTGTGGCAGAACCAAGTATCACACAGGAATCTGTCATTCTCGCCAGTTCAATGGCGGTTTCCCGGGCATGATACTTTGGTACCTGTTCACTCTTATATGAATTTTCATGCTCTTCATCTATTACAATACAGCCCAGATGCTCAAACGGTGTAAACAATGCCGAACGCGGGCCTATCATAATGTCAAGTTTTCCTTCTTTTGCAAGACGGTACTGGTCATAACGTTCCCCGGCAGATAATTTGGAATGAAGGAAAGCCACACGGCTTCCAAACCGTTCCGTAAAACGACGTACCGTCTGATAGGTCAGGGCAATTTCCGGAATCAACACAATCACCTGTTTTCCCAACCCTACAATATACTCTATTGTCTGTAAGTAAACCTCTGTTTTACCGCTTCCGGTTACACCATGAATCAGATACGTATTTCTTTTACCTGCTTTATACTCTTCACAAATCTGATTGCACAGCTTTTGCTGGTTTTTATTCAATACTACTCTTGTAGAATTGTCATTGTTTTTTCCCCCGGTAGTCCTGTATACTTCTTCAACAATTGTTGTAATAATTCCCTGTTCCTCTAAAGCCTTTAAAGTAGCCGCATTAACATTAAGCTTACCCGTTACCAGTTCTTTCGGGATTGGCTGGTAGGTCAACAATTCTTTCATCAATCTTGCCCGTGCCACATTGTGCTTTTTAGCAAACTTTTTCAACAATTCTTCAGCTGTAGAACGATCGACTGCTAATGCTATCTGTTTCTTTTCCACCGGTTTTACACTCTTTTTTACTGACAGTACGGTTCGTAAGGCATCATTCATGGTGCCTCCGAAATTTTCTTTCATCCAGTGTGCCAGTGCAATCATTCTGGATTCGATAGGAACTCCCTTATCCACCAAATCCTTAATATCTTTGATGCGATATTCCTCTATTTTAGGCTCATCGGAAAGTCCTACCACATATCCGGTCAAACACCGGTTTCCCATACCAAAGGTAACTTCCACCGGCATACCTACCCGGACCTTATTTTGTAAGTGCTCCGGTATTTTATACTGATAAGTTTTATCTAAGCTCTCATGGGAAATATCCACGATAATATCTGCATATAACACCGTCTCACCACCTTTGTTTCAAAATTTCTTTCTCAATTTTATAACAACTGTTTGTATTATAAAAACGCCTTCACAATTTCTTCGGTGTGCATGCCCCGGGACCCCTTTACCAGCACCACATCTCCTGCTGTGAGAATAGCTTTTAAAAGCGCCACAGCCTCCTCATTGGAAGAAAAGCTGTATACCTGCTGCATTCCTTTATTTTTAGCTTCCTGCGCAATATACGCCGCCTGCGTACCTACGGTAATCAGAATATCACAGATTCTGCCCTGCTCACATAATTCTGCAAGGTAAGCACCAACCTCCCTGTGCAGGCTCTCAGAGGCTTCACCAAGCTCCAGTACATCTGCAAAAACCGCAATATGACGTTTTCCTTCCAAGGATAACATAACCTGGGCACCGCTCTTCATGGAGTCCGGGCTGGCATTATAGGTATCATCAATCCATGTAATATCATTTTCTTTTTTAATCTGGCCGCGCATGGCAATCGGCTCATAGTTTGCAAGCCCTTCTGCTGCCGTTTCCGGTGAAATACCATAACGCATGGCTACTGCAATAGCCGCCAGGGCATTCATCACATTATGGTTGCCGTACACTTTGAGTTTCACCGGAATCTTCTTTACTGCATCATTTTCTTTTACAATTGCAGTAAATCCGATACCGCTTCCGTCAGTCACCAAATCAACGGCAGAAACATCATATTCTGTCCCTGTAGTTTCTTTTGCTATGCCATAAGTTACCGCCCTAATACTCTCTAACACCGGAACAGTTTCCTTGTCACAATCTATGGTAACGGATTTCTGTGTTATTTCTGTGGCTAATTCATGAAGTAATGTATCATTTCCGTTAACAAACAGCACAGAATTTGTATCAAATTCATTGACAATATTCAATTTTTCCTTGCGGATATTCTCTTTAGAACCAAGCTGGGCAATATGTGCTACGCCGATATTGGTCATGACCGCACATTCCGGCTTTGCAACAAATGCAAGATTTTTCATCTCACCAACTTCACTCATGCCCATCTCGATTACTGCTAAATCATAGGATTCCTCCATATAAAACATCATAAGAGGCAGACCTATCTGACTGTTCTTATTGCCGATGGTCTTTAATACCTTTTTTTCTGTTTCCAAAGCGGCAGAAATCATTTCCTTCGTGGTGGTTTTTCCTACGCTTCCGGTAATACCGATAACAGGAATAGTAAAACATCCGCGGTACCAGGCAGCAAATTTTTGCAGTGCTTCTACAGTATCATTAACAGCGACAACAGAAGCCCCCGCCTTCCCGGCAATCTCTAAAATTTCGGACTTATAGGCACTTTCTTTTTGCATAAACAATGTTTTTGCGCCACCTGCCAGTGCCCCCGCCACATACATATGACCATCGGTTTTTTCGCCGATAATCGGCACAAACAGAGCATCCTCTGCTTGTTCTCTGGAATCTATGATTACATTTTTAATACTTTGTGCCGGGTTACCCGTCAGCAAATTTCCGCCAACCGCCTGCACCAGTTGCTCCACTTTTACTGGAATCATAATGCTTTTCTCTCTTCCTCAGACATTTCTTCTAAAATTTCACGGATTAACACGCGCTCATCCATTGGATATTTTACTCCGTTGATTTCCTGATAATCCTCATGACCTTTTCCTGCCAGAACAATCACATCTCCATCCTGTGCATTTAAAATGCAGTAACGGATTGCTTCTTTTCTGTCCTGAATCATGACATATTCCCCGGATTTTTTCTTTACGCCGGTAAGAATATCTTCCATAATGGCCTGTGGTTCCTCAGTACGCGGATTATCACTGGTAATCACGGTTAAATCGGCATATTCCGATGATATCTCACCCATTTCAAATCGACGGTCCCTGGAACGGTTTCCGCCGCATCCGAACAGGGCAACAATTCTCTTTGGATGATAGTCGGCAAGAGTCGTCAGTAAACTCTTTAAACTCATGGCATTATGAGCATAGTCAATCATTACCGTAAAACGGTTGGAAACCTCCACGGGCTCCACTCTTCCCTTTACCTTAACCGCACGAAGTGCATGTTTCATCGTTTCGGAAGGAATGTTAAAATGTCTGCATACCGCAAGCGCAGTCAGGGAATTGTACACCGTAAATTTGCCCGGCACACCAACGGTAACATCCATTTCCATGTTGCCCTTGGTCGTATAAGAAACCAGTAATTCGCCTTCTTTGTTATGTAAATCCACGTTAACTGCCTGAAGGTCTGCTCCGTCCTGCATACCATAGGTTTCCAGTTCGCAGGTATGGCCGTCAAGTACGGCTTCCATATGCTCATCATCAAAATTTGCGATACCCACCTTACACTGCTTGAATAACAGGCTCTTACAATGTAAATAATCCTCAAAATCCTTATGTTCATTGCCGCCAATGTGATCCGGAGACAAATTAGTAAAAATACCGTAGTCAAACACAAAACCACCTACGCGATGCAGCATAAGTCCCTGGGAAGAGACCTCCATAACCACACATTTACATCCAGCATTAACCATATCACGGAAATACTTCTGTACAAAATAGGATTCCGGTGTGGTATTGTTAGACGGAATGTGTGTATCTCCGATAATTGCTTCAATCGTACCGATTAACCCGGTTTTGTAACCCGCAAGTTCCAGTGTATTGCGAATCATATAGGAGGTTGTGGTTTTTCCCTTCGTACCTGTGATACCAATGGTAACCAGTTCCTTTGCCGGATGACCGAAATATGCTGCTGACATACATGCCAGAGCTTCTCTTGTGTTTTCGCAAACAACAAGACATACTCCATCAGCTACTTCTACCTCATGTTCTGCAATAATTGCAACTGCGCCTGCTTTTACAGCCTCCGCAGCAAAGGTATGTCCGTCATGTACCGCACCGCTGATGCAAACAAACACTGCC
Source organism: Lachnospiraceae bacterium (assembly GCA_017622795.1). GTDB lineage: Bacteria > Bacillota > Clostridia > Lachnospirales > Lachnospiraceae > SIG299. The sequence goes on along the minus strand of JAGAQI010000050.1, from coordinate 21,305 downwards.
CCCGGAGCAATAGTCTTACGAGAGTCAAATACCAGTTCCGTAACCGGAATATCTTCTGTTCCTTTCATAATTTGATAGGAAAATCCCGTTAATAATTCTTTCAAATTCATTGTACATATTTCCTTTCCATGTAGTTTTTTGCATGACTTTACACAAAACTTCATAGTATATAATACGCAAAGCAGGGGATGCAAGTTCGCATCCCCTTATCTTTTTATTATAATTTTACCAACCGAGAACCCTGTCGTAGAGTTCTTCGTACTTTCTTGCAGAGCTTACCCAGGAGAAGTCCTTAGCCATAGCACGGTCTACAATCTTGTTCCACTCTCTCTTCTGGTTGTAATAAACATGCTTTGCATAACGAACCATATCTAACATCTCGTGAGCGTTATAGTTGCAGAAACCAAAGCCGGTTCCGGTACCTTCATACTCATTATATGGCTCTACGGTGTCTTTTAAGCCACCGGTTTCTCTTACCATAGGAATAGTGCCGTATCTCATGCTCATTAACTGGCTTAAACCACAAGGTTCAAACAGGGATGGCATCAGGAATGCATCACAGGATGCATAAATGCGGTGTGCTCTCTCGTTATTGTAATAGATACTGGAAGATACTCTTCCGTGATATTTCCATTCGTAATGACGGAACATATTCTCGTACTTTGGATCACCGGTACCAAGGATAACAAACTGCATATCTTCAGCACAAAGCTCTTCCATAACACATTCTACCAAATCAAGACCCTTTTGGTCTGTCAGACGGGAAACAAGACCTACCATAAACTTCTTACCGTCTACCTCTAAGCCAAGCTCCTTCTGTAATTCCATTTTATTTTTTGCTTTTTCCTTACGGAAGTTGCCGGCATTAAACGGATACCAAACAGCCGGGTCTGTTTCCGGATTCCACTCGCTGTAGTCGATACCGTTTACAATACCGCATAAGCAGTTGTTACGGGCTCTCATTAAGCCATCTAAGCCTTCGCCGTAGAATGGCATCTGAATTTCACCTGCATAGGTTTCACTAACTGTGGTTACATAATCGGCATATACAATACCGCCCTTTAAGTAGTTGGCATCACCATATGCTTCCAGCTTGTCAGGAGTGAAGAAATAATCGGAAAGACCGGTCATATCTTTTACTGTCTTCTTATCCCAAACACCCTGGAACTTTAAATTATGAATGGTCATGATGCTCTTAATTCCGTGATAGAAAGGATCCTTTGCGAAACTGTCAATATCCTTTAAATAAACCGGAATAAGACCTGTCTGCCAGTCGTTACAATGCACAACGTCCGGACGGAAATCTAAGGATGGCAGTGCAGACAATACCGCACGGCAGAAGAAAGCAAATTTTTCTAAGTCCTCATGAATGTTACCGTATGGACGGTCGCCGTTGAAGTAGTATTCGTTGTCTACTAAATAGAACGTAACACCGTTTAACTGTGTTTCTAAAATTCCGACATACTGGCGTCTCCAGCTTAAATCCATATAAAAGTGGGTTTTATATACAAAATTCTGCTTGAATTTTTCCGGAATGGCACGATAATTCGGAAGAATCACGCGCACATCATATTTTTCTTTGTCAATATACTTTGGTAACTCACCCGCAACGTCCGCAAGACCACCGGTCTTAATAAACGGAACACATTCTGAAGAAACAAATAATACCTTTTTCATACAGCCTCCTTCTTATGTAGATCAGAATAATTTCTTGATCAGTATCTCTAATTATTCTACCACATTTTTTTCTCTTTGAAAAGAGTTATATAGGCATTTTATACTCTAATCTGATTTTATCGGCAATCAGGGCAACAAATTCCGAATTGGTAGGCTTTCCTTTGCCGCCATGGATTGTATAGCCGAACAACGCATCAATAGTATCCATCTTACCTCTGCTCCAGGCAACCTCTATCGCATGACGAATAGCGCGTTCCACGCGGCTCGGTGTTGTTTTATGACGTTTTGCAATGGTCGGATACAACTGCTTTGTGATAGAATTCAACATTTCCGTATCATTTACCGACATCATAATGGCATCCCTTAAATAATGATATCCTTTAATGTGGGCCGGAACACCGATTTCATGAATCACATTGGTCACATCCGATTCCAAATTACGCTCCAAAAATGCATTACTGCCCTTTGCTGCACCAGCTCCATCTGCACGTCTGTGACTGCTGACACCACGCAGCTGCTTTATTCTGGAAATGACAAGTTCATAGTCAAATGGCTTTAACATATAATAACTGGCGCCAAGTTCAAAAGCACTTTCTGTTACCACTTCCTGACCGATACCGGTAATTACAATAAAGGACGGAACTTTTTTCAACGTAATGTCCTTTTTTATATGTTCCATCACTCCAAGACCGTCAAGCTTTGGCATAATCAAATCTAAAAGCACCACATCCGGTTCCTTCGTTCTGATTTGCTCCAATGCATCCATGCCATCTTCTGCTTTTCCGATTACTTCTATTTCTTTATCCTTTTTGATTGCCTCTTCCAGTAGTCCAGCGGATCTAAGATTATCATCTGCAATTAAAACCTTAATTTTTCCCATTTTCTTCTTCCTTTCGATTTTACATTTCATGGAAATTCTTTCCAGATTTCATTATAACCATTTTTTTCCAAATTTCAAGAGAAAAATTGTAAAAATTTTGCAATTTTCTTGTTTTTCTCAAAGAAACATTAAAAAAAGAGAGTGCAAATGATGTCATCTGCGCTCTCTTTCTATCTTTTTTCAAATCATTCCGTTTCAAAATCTTCTCGCATAACCGCATTTTCTGCATAATTCTTCCGTTGCATTTCTACACTGAAAACCGATTCTCATGGCATTTGCCCGTTCGGAAGAAAGAATTTCTTCCACCGTTTGCTCAAAAATATTTCCAAGTGCAATTTCACCTTCCCGGTCCAAACAGCAAGGAACCACGGTTCCGTCACAAAGCACGGCAAAATGGTCTTTTAAACCATAGCAGTAAACTTCACTACCCCTGTCTTCCTTTTCCATATCCGGCCATTCAAACCGTTCTCCGTACTCCAAATGAAGTTTGTTCCGTATTCTGGCGCCTTTACCGCCTTCCATCCATTCGTCATCGGAAAAATATGACTGCAATCTATGCAGGGTATTGATATTTCTTCCTTCATCATACCCCTTGTTCCACAGCCGTAGAACAGTCAAAATACCATTTTTACTGGCAACATCAGCAAACTGCATACAGTCCGAGATATATTCTTCATAGGCTTCATTGCTTCCTTCTTCAAAGCTGTGAATCGAAATATTAATTTTGTATACACCACTTTGCAAAAGTTCTTCTTTGCGTTTTTTTAACAGTGTACCATTCGTTGTTATACTAACCAAAAAGCCCTGTTCTGTCGCATATCGAATAAAATCCGGTAATAACGGATGGGTCAAAGGTTCTCCCATGACATGCAGATATAAATACTTTGTGACACCCTTTAACTTTTCTGTAATCAGCTTAAATTCTTCCATCGACAAACGTTTCAAAGGCCGTTTGGTTCCGGGACAAAAGGTACAATTTCTGTTACAAGTAGTGGTAATTTCCACATATACTCTGGAATACATTATACTCTCTTTTCTTAAATATTCTCAATCTGCCAGTCAATAGGCGCAAGACCGTTTGCCACCAGGAAATCATTTGCTTTACTAAAATGTTTACATCCGAAAAATCCGCGGTATGCAGATAAAGGACTCGGATGCGGTGCTTCCAAAATCAAGTGCTTCGGATTGGTTAACATGTTCTTTTTCAACTGTGCAGGTCTTCCCCAAAGCAGAAAAACTACAGGTTCATCTTTTTCGTTTACCGCACGGATGACTGCATCCGTAAACTGCTCCCAGCCTTTCCCCTGATGGGAGTTCGCCTGATGAGCACGCACCGTAAGCACGGTATTTAGAAGCAGTACCCCCTGCTCCGCCCACTTTACCAAATAGCCGTTGTTTGGAATGGTACAGCCAAGGTCATCCTGTAATTCTTTATAAATATTAACTAGGGATGGCGGAATTTCTGTGCCGGGCTGCACGGAAAAGCACAGGCCATGCGCCTGACCTACATTATGATACGGGTCCTGACCGAGAATTACTACTTTCACCTTTGACAACGGTGTTAAATGAAAGGCATTAAAAATATCATCCGACGGAGGAAAAACAACCTGCGTACTATACTCTTTCTTTATAAACTCATATAATTCCAAATAATAATCTTTACAAAACTCGGGCTTTATGGCCTTTACCCAGTCATTTGTAATCATTCCCATATGTTTTCTCCTTTTGTTCCTTTGGATTACTATACAAAAAATGCCCGTAACCGGGCATTTTATTACAGACGTACGCTGACGCCCTCATTTCTTAAATATTGTTTTACTTCATTGATTTCCAATTCTTTATAGTGGAACAGGGATGCCGCCAAAGCTGCGTCAGCACGGCCTACTGTTAATGCATCTTTAAAATGCTTTAAATTACCTGCACCGCCGGAAGCAATAACCGGTATTTTTACAAGTTCAGAAATGCGGCTGGTAAGCTCTAAATCGTAACCGTCTTTGGTTCCGTCTTTGTCCATACTGGTAACCAAAAGCTCACCTGCACCAAGTTTATAAGCCTTTTCCGCCCATTCCAAAGCATCAATGCCCATATCCACTCTTCCGCCGTTTTTATAAATATTCCAACCGGAACCATCCGGACGGCGCTTTGCATCAATAGCAACAACCACACACTGGCTGCCAAATTTATCTGCTGCACGGCTGATTAACTCAGGATTTAAAATAGCCGCCGTATTTACTGCTACCTTATCGGCGCCCTCACGTAAAATGTCCCTGAAGTCTTCTACCGTACGGATACCGCCACCAACCGTAAACGGAATAAATACACGCTCCGCTACCTTACGGACCAATTCTGTTTTAATTGCTCTGGCATCAGAAGACGCGGTAATATCCAAAAATACCAGTTCGTCGGCACCGGCTTTATCGTAAGCTGCACCGATTTCTACCGGGTCTCCGGCGTCCTTTAAATTCACGAAATTGACGCCCTTTACTACTCTTCCGTTATGAACGTCAAGACACGGAATAATTCTCTTTGTAAACATTGTTATCCTCCATCACCCTATTACATGGTAGCAAAATTCTTTAATAACTTAAGACCGATTTCTCCGCTTTTCTCCGGATGGAACTGACAGGCAAATACATGCTCTTTTTCCACTGCCGCATGAATATCCACTACATAATCGGTCTGTGCTGCTACGATTGGCTCTTCTGCCTGCAAATAATAGGAATGGACAAAATAGACATAAGCATCCTCCGGAATTCCTGCAAACAACTTAGACTCCGGATTGATTTTTAAGGAATTCCAACCGATGTGAGGAACCTTATAGCCCTCTTTATCAGGAATTCTGATAATCTTACCTTTCAAAACAGAAAGACCGTCTACTCCGGGAGACTCCTCACTGGCTTCAAATAAAAGCTGCAGTCCCAGGCAAATCCCGAGTAACGGTATCTTTCTTCTGACGGCCTCTCTGATTACCTCAGAAAGGCCGCGTGTATTTAATTTTTCCATAGCGTCGCCAAAAGCTCCTACCCCCGGCAGAATGATTTTATCTGCCCCGAGAATTTCCTCCGCATCGGAAGTTATTTTTGCTTCCTCTCCAAGGAAAAGGAGTGCTTTTTCCACACTTTTTAAATTACCTGCATCATAATCAATTATTGCTATCATCGTTTAGTCCGCTTTCTAATACAATTTTATATAATTCCAGATTATACTCTCTGGCGGCATCCTCGTCAATATCAGAATGCATTCCGCCTGCACCTGCCTTTGCAAGCATGCTTCGAAGTACTTCCGCTTCATCCTCGGAAACATCAAAGTTTGCTTTTAATGTCTCCAATATATGGGTTCTGACAAAGTCAAGATCCTTATCAATTCCCAGTGCGATCACCTCGGTAGTACCATAATAGGTACCATAACGGTAAAGACCAAGCAGCAGGGAATGCAGTGCGGCTTCGTAATCACCTAAACGCATGTAGCTGTTGTAAGAATTTACTTCTTTGTTTACAAACATAACCGTCATGATTTTATCGTTCAGCTGCTGGTCTTCTTCCTTGATTTCAAGACCATAGATATCGTTATAGGCATCTGTATAATATTTTACATTGTTATTCAAAGCCTTATTAAAATTGTTTTCTGCACTTTGAATACTGATTGCATATCCGAAGATTTCGCTGCCGGACAGTAAAACAATCCCACAAACAGCAAAGAACACAAAGACAATCGTAGCACCGAGACGATTAATTCTGGTTTCCTTCATTTCTTCCAGAATTTGCTTTGCCTCTTCCAGCTTTTTGGCTTTCTTTTCTTCCTTTGCCAAAGCTTTCTGACGTGCCTTTTCATCCTTTTCACGCTGTGCAAGTTGCTTTTTTTCTTCTGCAGCTAACTTCTTTCCTTCTTCCTTTGCCTTCTTTTCTTCAGCCTCTTTCTGCTTTTTGGCAGCAATCTGCTCCGGCGTCGGCTCCGGTTTAATCTTGGACGGGTCTACAGGAACATTGCCAAAAACAGTTTGGAAGAAGGATTTTTTCTCTTTCTTCTGTTGCGGCTGATGCCAGCAGTGCTTCCAATCCCGGATCTGCCGGTTCTGCATCCGGCACTAAGTTTTCCGGTTCAACGTCTAAGTCCTGGAATAAATCATCCAGTGCAAAAAAATCTGCTTCTTCTGCAACCGGTAATTCCAATCCTTCGACTCCTTCACCTGATGCCTCTTCTGTAGAAAAATCTGCTTCCGCCGGCTCTTCAGCAAATAAACCAAGCAATTCTGCCAAATCATCCGGTGTGTCGTTTCCATTCTGCATAGATTCTTCCGGCATTACCGGTTCCGCCTCTGCAAAGAAATCAAGAATATCCGGCTGTTCCGACTCTGAACTGTATTCTGTGGAAGCATATTCCTCTAAAACAGGATACTCATCCTGTACAGCGTCAAACCCCGGTAATTCCGAAGATTCCGATTTACTTACCCCGACACCCTGCTCAAATTCTCTGGACAACAGGCTGTCCATATCAAACTCTTCCGGTGCATCGAAAATATTATAGGCTTCTTCTTCCAATTCTTCTACCGGACTGAAAAAATCACCCAAAGTATCATCTACACTTTGTCCGCAATTCGGACAGTATTCTAATCCATCTTCAATTTCTGTCCCGCAATGCTTACAAACACTCATTCTTTGCTCCTCATTCCTGCACACTTAAGTAATTTGTTATTTCAAAATAAAACGGTCAATCTCTCCTACCAAAGTACCGATTTCCGGCTTGGTAATCTGGGCATCGGCGCCAAGGCTCTTACCCTTTCTCATCATATCCTCCGAAATCATGGAAGAGAAAATAATAACCGGAAGGAAAGAGGTCTTTCCGTTGGTTTAAATCAGCTTTGTTAAATGATGTCCGTCCATTCTCGGCATTTCAATATCGGTAATTACCAGCTTCACTTTATCAGCCAGTGTACCGTCTTGCGCAAATTTTTCAATTTTCTCCCAGGCTTCCTGACCATCCATATTAACGATCAAATTGCTATATCCGGCTCTCTTTAAGCAGTCCTGAATCAAATGGGACAACAGAGGAGAATCCTCCGCGATTAAAATCGGAAGATTACTTCTTTCTCTTGCACCTAACGCTTCTACGTCTTCTACCTTTAATGTAGTTGCCGGACTGATATCTGCAATGATTTTTTCGAAGTCAAGCATAATGATTAAACGTCCGTTAATTTTTACAATACCGGTAGCAACGCCGTTGCCCTGAGTGCTCAAGGTGGCATCCGGCTTTAAAATATCTGCCCAGGAAACACGCTCAATACCAACTACGGAATGAACGTGGAAAGCAGCATTGGTATGGTTAAAATAAGTTACTATGTATAAATCCGTAGCTTCATTATCGGAACCCGGCATGTTTAACACCTTGGATAAATTGATACTGGTAATGATTTCATCACGAGGCATAAAAATACCCTCAATGGCAGGATCTGCATTTGGTACAGGAACCGCCTTGGAATATGGCAGAATTTCACGAATCTTTGCCACATTAATACCGTATCTGTTGTTACCAATCATAAACTCCAGGATTTCTAACTCATTCGTTCCGCTTTCTAATAAAATGTTTGTATCCATAGTATACCCCTCCGTTTTTATACGCTTTATTTTATTATAGTATAAATTTTCTGAGAATTCAAATCTTATTTCAGCTTGGTAAAAACCACATTGCCGGACGCATTTTCAATAATCAGATGCATGGTATTGATTTCTTCGTCCGCAATTTCAAATACCAAAACCGCCTCTGCAGTTCCACCTGCCGGAACAGGTATCTTCATATACTGCATATCATTTTCCAACATGGAAAGAGATACTCTTGAAATGGAACTTGTGTTTATGTCAACAGCATATTCCAACTCTTTTTCCGAAGCATCAAACACCAGATTTTCTGATGTACTATTGTGTAAAAGGAATTTTACTACTGCATACTGTCTGCCTTCCTTTGCCACCAAACTAAAGTACTCGGTACTTTGTACCGATTTCATCAATTCGACATTTTCACAGGTTACCGTAATATTTTCCACACCGATAATTTCTGTTATCTGTTTGCTGGTTTCTGCTTCGTTAAACATCGGCACCGGTGTTGGTGTTGCCGTAGGTGTGGCTGTTGCAGACGGTGTAGACGGAAGGTTGTCTCCTACAGAAGAGGTTCCCGGTACCGATGTCGGTGTCGGTGTAGCCTTTACCGTAGGTTCCGGCGTCGGTGTCGGTGTCAGACGAGCTTCTCTTTCTTCCGTATAATACAACGGTGTGTCATAATTTTTATCATATTTTAACAGCAGAGATGCTGCATACTCCGCCACAGCATCCATTTCTTCGTCATTTAACGGTGTTGCCTTTAAACATCCGCAACACAAACAAAGCACTGCCGAAAAACACGCTATTATCAATTTCTTTTTCACAAGAATTCCCTCCTGTTACTTTATAATGGTATACACAAAAAGGCATACCCCTCCCTTTCATTGTACCACTTTTCTATTATATCGGCAATATTTATGAAAAAGTTTATCTTATTTTTTATATATCTGCATCTAATTCCAACCAAAATTCTACACCATTAGAATGATTAATCACACCATATGGCTTATGATGCGAATCCATAATTGCTTTAACAATAGACAAACCAATACCGTTTCCTCCGTATTCTCTGGTTCTCGCTTTGTCCACTTTATAAAACTTAATCCATATTTTGTCCAGTTCCTCCTCCGGAATAGGCTTCCCGGTATTAAACACTGATATCCGGACACGTCCGGTCTCACGTAACACCCTGATATCAATCACCTTTTCTCCCTTCACATGATGGATGGCATTCGTCAGATAGTTGGTAATTACTTCTTCTATCATATATTCATCTGCCCAGACGTCAATCGGCTCTGTTTGTCCGAACTGTACACAAATATCCTGTTTTTTAAGCAGAATTTCCGAATTTTCCAAAACAGAATGAATCAACGCAACAATATCAAAACGTTCCACTTCTACCACGTCATTACCGAATTCAATCTGGTTTAAAGTAAGAAGCTTTTTAACCATCTTATTCATTTTGGAAGCCTCATCTATAATTACATCACAATAGAATTCACGGCTTTCCTCATCATCGGAGATATTATCCTTTAGCCCCTCCGCATAGCCCTGAATCAAAGCAATCGGAGTTTTTAATTCATGAGTTACATTGGATAAAAATTCCTTACGCATTTCATCCACCTGTACCTTCTGCTCAATATCTGTCTGCAGTTGGTTGTTGGCGCTCTTTAAATCCGAAATGGTATCCTCCAGTTTTTCCGACAGTAAATTGATGCTTTGTCCCAGTTCACCGATTTCATCATTGGATTCCACTTTGTACTTTACATTAAAATCCAAGTTACTCATACGTTTAGCAATACCGGATAATTCCTCCACCGGACGAATAAAGGATTTTGTTGCAAAAAAAACGCCTATCGAAACAAGAACCGCTACCAAAATTCCGGCATATGCTAAAAACTTATTTGCAATATCCACATTGGCCTGCAAACTTTCCACACTGGTACGGATTAAAATGTACATATCACTTTCTTCCTCATTCCACACCAGCTCCAAAAAATTGGTTTTTGTTCGTACATCATAGTTTTCGTACAAATCATAAATGCCGTCTACATTTTTGATTTTTTCATAGGAATTATATTCCGGTTTTTTACCCGGATACAGCTTTGGAAGCAACCGGTCCAGCATATAGATTACCGTGTCCGGACTGCTGGTTGTAGAAAAATATACCGCGTTGGAATTATGTACCACCAAAATAGATACATCATTCCGGATGGCCTGGACATCCAACTCCAGCTTTTGTAAATCGGAAAGAATCAGATTAACCGGTTCTTCCGTGCTTCCCGAGTTATCAAACTCATCTACCAAAAAGCCTTCGGAAAACTCCGAAGACTCTCCGGATGCTTTTTTTGATTCGGACTCTGCCTGCTCTACCACATCATACACCGCATGAAATACATTATCCAGCATATCCATTTTACTATATAAATAATAATCCTCCAAAAAGGTTCTGTTAAGCACCCAGGTTACGGCAATCGCACCAACCACCGCAGCCAGCATCAACAGAACCATTTTGAATCTCCATGAGATTTTCTTTTTCATTTTTTACTCCATGATTACGGCTCAAATTTGTAACCCATACCCCATATAGTTTTAATATAATCGCCCTTTTCACCCATTTTGCTCCGTAGCTTTTTTACATGGGTGTCAATGGTTCTGGCATCTCCGAAATAATCGTAATTCCAAACATTGTTTAAAATTTTTTCTCTGGAAAGAGCAACCCCCTTATTGGTAAGGAAATATTCCAGAAGTTCAAACTCTTTTACACTTAATTCTATCGGTTGGCCGTCAATTTTGACAGAATGGGCTGCTTTGTCCAATAAAATTCCGCCGATTTCCATTGCTTCTTCCTGCGTTGTATTGGAACGGCGCAAAATTGCTTCCACCCGGGCCACAAGAATTTTTGGCGAAAACGGTTTGGAAATATACTCATCTACACCAAGTTCAAAGCCGAGAAGTTCATCCCGCTCATCACTTTTCGCAGTAAGCATAATGATCGGCACTTGGGAATACTGGCGGATTTCTTTACAAACCTGCCATCCATCCATCTTCGGCATCATTACATCTAAAATAATCAACCCGATATTTTTATCGGAAAAGAATACATCAACTGCTTCTTCTCCGTTTTCTGCTTCCAGTACCGTAAATCCCTTTTTTGCAAGAAAATCATGAACTAATTTTCTCATTCTGCTTTCATCGTCAACTACTAAAATCTTTATTTGTTCCATAATACTTATTCCGCCTCTTCTATTGGATTTTCCGTTTCTTCCCAGCCCGGAACTTCAATTCCCTGCTGTTCCAATGCACGGACATATGCCCTCAAATATTCTTCTTTTTCCTGAATTTCTTCTGCCCAGGCTGCATATTTGTTAATTAACTGCTCTTCAAACTTAAGCGCCCACGGCGATTTTGTTCCTGTAAGGGTAATCACAAACATTCCGATGACCAAAACAACTAAAAAGAAACATATTATTTTTAATCGGACATTCTGGCGTTCACTACGCTCCAGCCGTGTCATTTCCTTACTGCGTTTTTGAATTTCTTTTCTTTTTTTCAGCTTTTTCACTTCGGGAAGCAACGGCACCGGACGCACCTGGTCTTCCGTAAACATTCCGGAATCAATGAGAGTCTTTCTGATTTCTCTTAAAAAATCTATTCCTACTACCGTTTCCATCATGTCACGGTCAAGAATACGGTCATACAGCTTTCTAAGAGTATTCATGTTATTGAAATCTGTTTTTGCTCTGAGGTATTCAATGGCCTCTGCTTCTTTTTTGGCAGCAATCAGTTGTTTTTCATCATCAAAAGTATGCCCCTGAAATGTGAACTTATTACCCATGTCATATCCTTTCTCTGCTTTGGAGATATCTTACTTTCCCTTTCGTACATAAATCCGAATAATACTCTCTATCAATTTTACTACATAGAACCGGAAAAGGCAATAAATCACCCTGGGAAACTCTGTGAATTTTCTGTGATATAAAAAAGCAGGGCTGCCTTTTCAGCACCCCCGCTTTACGCTAAAACTTATTTATTCACTTCATTAATTTTTGTATTCCATGCATTGCGCAGACCTTCCGCACGCTGTGCAGGTGTTGCAAGTTCTCCGTTAGCATCCGGATAGCCAAGGGTCCACAATAAGTCTTCACCAAGCTCAATTCCCGGAACCATGGAATGATAAGTAATCATACCGTTCTTTGTCATTCTGGCCAATGTAAGCTCTACAGACTCGATATCCTTGCTCTTTGTCATATATCCGCTCTGCCAGCCTTCGTAATCTTCATAGCCCGGAATCGGATTGGTGTATAAATTATAAGCAAAAGCAATCTTCCAAGCCTTTTCATCTCCGTAGCAGGCAGGAATCACCAGAACATTATCCTGATAGCAGTTTGTATAATCGGCCGCTCTCGGTCCCTTCGGGAAACAAACAAAGCCCCAGTCATCTTCCATTTCCGCAAAATCATTAAAACGGTATGCATCGTCTACACAAAATGCAGCTTTACCTTCCCGGAAGGCTGTAACATAATAATCCCAGTTCGCTTCAGCGGAAACAGGAAGTTCATATCTGTTAATTAAATCAACACCCCAGTTTAATGCTTCCAGAGTCGGAGCGGATTCCAGCTCATTCACATAGTTTCCATTTTCATCTTTTCCTACAAACTCACCGCCGTTGGAATAAACCGCTGCAGAATATACCTGAATTCTCTGGGAGGTTTCGCCATAAATATCTACCACACCGTCATTATCCACGTCACGTTGTACCGCAGCACATACTTCTTCAAATTTTTCCCAGGTCCACTCACCGTTTTCCTGCCACTTATAAAGGTCGGCCGGTTCAACACCTGCTTCTTTAAGCAGTCTCTTGTTAAAGAAAATACCGGCTCTCGGTTCCGGAGTATTGGCATTCATGCCGTAAATTCCGTCCTTGTTGCTTAACAGATTATGTACGCCGCTTACCCATTTTTTCTCGGTAAAGTCAAGACAATCCAGCTTAGATAAATCATATAAAAGGCCGCTGTTCATTGCTGCAGTGATGGAAGTTCCCTGCCATACGGTGAATACATAGTTTTCATCTCCGCCGGTAGAAGCATAATTAACAAAATCCCCCGGAACACTTGCCCAGTCACCGATTGCCTGCATCTTAATTGTAAAATTATAGGTACTCTGAATCCAGTCTAAATACTCTTTACGGGCTTCGTCATATGCATTCTGCGGTTCCGGCTCATCTCCGGAAGACCACCAGTCACGGATGATAACTTCCATACCGTCAAGATCATAGACATTACCGTTTTCATCCTTCAAAAGAGGATACGGACTTTCCGGTTCCGTTGTATCACTGCTTTCTGTTCCGGATGTTTCTGCAGGATTCTTCTCCTGCTTATTTTCTTCCCCTGCATCCTTAGTTCCGCAGGCAATCATCCCGCAGGCAAGCACTGCCGCCATGGAAGCTGCCATTGTTTTTCTGAAAAATTTCTTTACCATAAAATCTCCTCCTTAACCAATCCGTTACTCAGGTTAATTATCTTACAATGACAGTATAAAGAAACTCTTTTGAAAAACACACCCCTACAACTTTAGACACATCCGTCAAAATTAGTCATTTTCAATTAGTTAATTGAATTTAGCAGTTCGTTTCTCCGCAGTCTCATTTGTCCGATAATCTCCAAATCAGCTGCTTCTACCTGCTCGTATCCGTTTTGATTCAGTAAATTAAGCATCGTATCCCAATATTTCGAAAATTGCTCCTCATTTTCCGCAAATATCATTTTCCAGGAATATTCCTTAATCAAACCGGCACATTTCTCCCTGATAATTAAAAGCTGTTCCGATTCTTCCTCTGCAACATAGTCTGTTTTTACATAAACATCCATCAACCCGTTTTTCTTCAAATATTCTGCCGGAGAAGCTGCTGCAAAATGTCCGGTCCACTGCTGGGAAACCACTCCGTAATTATTTTTAATTGTGTTCGTCCAGTTTTCCGAATAAAACGGCTCCCCGGTTTCCGGATTGATATCTTTTTGTTGCACAATGGTATCGTTAAATTGACAAAAGCCTTCCGTATAAGAACCTCCGCCATAGGTTTCCTCCAGTTCGGAATTGTTCATCCACGCTTCATTGGAATAATTTGTGTACTTTGGTTTGCCGTTTTCATCAAACACATAGCTGACACCCTCCATTCCGGCACCGTAATACATCATTCCCTCCGGAGAGGCCATCCAATCCAGATATTCCACAACACGTTTTATATCCTTAGTATCCGCTCCGATTGCATAGGCATAACCGTCTCCGTATGTGCTGAAGCCTTCACACACCACAGGAGAATCACTGACCGGAATAAACACATGACGTTCTTCATGGCTGCCATCGTCATAATTTCCCAGCATCCAGGCCCACCATAAATACAATACCTGACGGTTTCTTGCTTTTTCATACATCGTATCAAAGCTTTGCACTCCGGACTCAGGATCCAATAACCCTCTTTGGTTTGCCTCAAAGTAGAGATGAAGCATCCGGTAATATATGCCGTCTTTTTCCGCCAGATACTGAAGTTCTTCTAAATCCGCAGAAGTAAAAACAGAATCTGTCGTATCGATATATCCGTAAGATTTTACCATGTTGGCAGCCAGACTCATGTACTCCACATCCCAATCTTTAAACAAAGAAAAAGCATATACCTTTTTACCGTCTGCAGTTTCCGGATGATTTACCTGCATCTGTTCCAAAACATCCAACAAATCTTCTTCATTTCTGATTTCCGGGTAGTTCAGTTCTTTATAATAACTCCACGGCAGATAGGATGCCAATTCCGGTTTGTCGCCATACAGAACAGGCTCCGTTGCCGGCATCGAAGACATCGATGTCGGAATAATGTAAATCGCTTCTGTATAACCGTTCTGTATGTTCATTTGCTGGATAACATCCATATACTGCTTCAAATATGTGGTCTTTTCCAAGTAAGGAGTCAGGTCTGCCAGTTCTCCCGCGGCAACGCATTCCTTCATGTTCTGGTAGGAGGTAATAATAATATCTCCGACCTTTCCGGCAGTCAACCGTGATTCAAACAGCATATTTCCGCCGCCGGACACATTTGGTGCAATAATATTCAGCTTTAAATTAAACTTGTCCTGTACAATTTTGGCATACCAGCCTTTTTGCTCTCCCTGATAATTTGCCCTGCCTGCAAACACATCCAGTTCCAACAGTTCCTGCTGCTTCCCGCATCCGCAAAGCAGCACTCCCAGCAGCAAGAAGAACAACCATTTTTTTATCTTAATTTTTTGCATTCTTTTTTTCATCGCAAATTATCCTTTCCAAAGCTTTTTCTTTGCCGGTTTTCCTAGCCATATCATAACATAATTTGCCTATTTTTGCATAGACAAAAAAACACATATTTGATAGTATTAATGTATCATATACAAGGAGTTGGACATGAAAAAATTTCTGCATGCCATCACTAAAAAATTAAATAATATCTATTTAAAAAAGAAATTATTTCTGTTTTATGCCTTTTGTGCCATTCTTCCAGTAACCATCCTCGGAATCTTTTTGATTACCGATACAAAAGAAAAAATGATGGACCTTACCGATTCCCAAATAACAGCAGCCAATCAGGCCAACCGCAACATGTTAATGTCGGTTACCAGTTTAACCACTTCCATTGCCAATATCATTGCCTCCGATGATACATTACAAACCCTCATCGCAACGGAATACAGCACTCCGAATGAAGTATATACCGCCTATCGTAATTTTTCCCTTTTGGAAGAATTCAGCAATAACCACGCAGAAATCACGGATCTCCGCCTGTATATCTCTAACCCTTCCCTGGTTTCCTCCGGTAAATATTATGCCGTCACCCCGGAGATTGAAGGCACCGTATGGTATCAGGAATTATCCGGGCATCCGGCAGAAACTTCCTGGATTTACACCGATTCCTTCTCTTCTGCCGCTCATTTATATCTGCTCAGAAAAATCACGCTTCCTGATTCCGAAAACTTTGCAGTACTGGTCATAGGCGTCAGCAACAATTATCTTTCTTCCATGAATCACAACAGCCGGCAGATAACTTACCTTACGTTAAACGACAATATTGTATTCTATTCCACTGACAAAGAAGCTGTCGGTCTTCCGCTTAAGCTTACCATGCTGTCTGATTTAACGGATTATACCACCTCAAACTATCTATTGAACGGAAATAAAGTGTTCGGTCAGGAAAGCACCCTGAAGGTATTTTCTTCCTCTGAAACCTTTCATATCTTAACCATCAATACGGACAACCGTCAGATGATACAAACCCTGCTGGTCATCTCATTGATTATACTTATTGTGGCACTGATACCGTTATTGGTATTTACTTTCTTTTCCGATACCTATACGAAACGTCTGCTGGCTGTTCGTGAGCAAATGCACCGGATTGCCCAGGGCAACCTCTCCATAGGCAACGATTTTATCGGTGATGATGAGCTGGGAGAACTGTTCCGTGACATGAAAACCACTATCACCGGTATTCAGGAATTACATCTTCGGATTCTTACCGAGCAAAAAGAAAAGGACCAATTAGCCTTACGGCAGCAGCAAATTCAGTTTGAACTGCTGGCCAGCCAGATTAATCCGCATTTTCTGTTTAATACTTTGGAAACCATACGCATGCATGCGCTTCTTTCCAACCAAACGGAGCTAAACAATATCATATTAAAACTGGGGCAAACGCTGCGTTATGCCTTAGACGCCCCTGCCTCCAGCACTACACTGGCAAAAGCATTGGAATATCTGGAATCCTATTTGGAAATCCAGCATTTCCGTTTTCAGGACAAATTAAACTATTCCATTCAGATTCATCCGAACCTGGAACCGAAAAACTGCTCCATCCTGCCGTTTTTATTACAGCCGATTGTGGAAAATTCCGTCACTCACGGTTTTTCCACCAAGAAAAAAGGCGGTAAAATAAGTATCTGCGCATTTCTTCGAAGCAAAGAATTGATTATCACTATCTCCGATAACGGATGCGGCATTCCTGCTGACAAACTGGCAGAAATGAATGAGGCACTTTCCTCCTACCGGGAAACGGTTTCTACCGCCCACATCGGCGTCCATAATGTAAACAACCGTATCAAACTGCATTACGGTGAAAGCTACGGTCTGTCCTTTGAAAGCAGTCTAGGACAAGGTACCACTGCCACCATAAAGATACCATACAAAGAGGTGTAACATGAAAGTATTATTTATTGATGACGAACCACTCATCCGGAAAGGTCTGCAAGTAGTAATTCCCTGGGCACAATATGGTTTCACCGAATTTTTAGAAGCTGAAGACGGACCGGAAGGTTTGAAACTGATTGAAGAAGAACATCCGGATCTGGTTCTTTTAGATATCCATATGGAAACCATGTCCGGCCTTTCTGTTGCAAAAAAAGCCAGAGAACAGGACTTTTCCGGCCGGATTGTCATATTAAGCGGCTACTCTGATTTTGAATATGCAAAATCCGCCATCGACTACGGCGTAACCTCCTATCTGTTAAAACCGGTAGATCCGGAGCAATTAACCGAAGCTGTTCTGAAGTCCATCGATGAATTGAACAAAGAACGACTGGTATCTATTTACGCTGATCAACCTGCCTCCATGGCAAAATCCGCCATCATAACCGGACTGCTTACCGGCACTATGGCTTATACTGCTGAAATGGAAACCATCTACCACCTTGGTTTCTCTTCGGGTTATTTCCGTGTAGTCCTGTTACTTTCCGAGGATGCAGAAAAATCGAAGCTGTTTCCGGTAAAGAATTATCTTTCCGCAGCCATTTCCGGTAATTGCAGGGCTTACATAGTAACCGGTCCCGCGCAGGAACAGGCCTTAAAAAAGCAACTGACAGAGTATGAAAATGAATTAATTGCCGTATTCAGTTCCAAAGCAGAATCGCATACCGAATTGCATTCCCTTTATCAGGCAGCGGAATCCGTGGTTAAAAATATGTATTATTATAAAAACAACAAAAGCAATCTGCTGTATGCGGAAACTGTATTACCTGTTTCTTCTGCGGAAGACTTTAACCTGATTACCTTTACCGAAACGCTGTTAAGCAGGGTTCTTCTTTTGGAGCCGGAGCAGACAGAACAGGACCTCGCCGCATTAACCTCCTGGTTTTTACAACGTCGTCCGCCAAGAGACAGCATCGGTTTTATTCTGCAAAACTGCTACAATCAGGTGACCTCCAAATTGTTTGAGCAATATCCGAAGCTTACTTTGGAAATTGCCGACAAAGACAAATTCACTTCCCACCTGTACGCAGACCGCTATTTATGCGACAGCATTGCTTTTTTCAACCGTCAGCTCCAAACAGCAATTGCTTTTATAAAAACTTCCTCCCAGGCCAGTCCGTGTCAACGGATCTGCCAATATATCGATGAGCATCTGTCAGATCCGTTAAAGCTGGATTCCATTGCAAAGCAATTTGGTTATAACAGTGCTTATCTGGGAAAATTATTTGCTAAAGAAACCGGACGGCATTTTAACGTTTATCTGGATGAAAGACGTATCGAATTAGCCCGGGATTATTTGGAAAAAGGCTTTTCCGTAGCCCAGACCTGTGAATTATCCGGTTTTACAAATACCGATTACTTTACAAAGAAATTTAAAAAGTACGTTGGCACTCTGCCATCGGAATACAAAAAGAGCCGGCAATAAGTGAAGTGCACCCCAAATGTTAGACGAAAGATATCTAACATTTGGAGGTGCACTTCATAAGTTTGCCGGCCCTTTTTTAGATGAGGGTTATAAATTTATTCTGCGGTTTCTTCCACTTTCATTAAAACTAAATTCTCAATTTCTACGCTATATGGCATACCACATTCACTGGCACCGCAGTCAAAGGTAATTCTGGAGTTTTTATCCGTTGGCTCCGTCATAGTAAAAGTACCTTCATAGGTTTGAGTTTCTTCTTTATATTCCAGCGCAACTGTAGCATAAGTCACATACGGGTCATAGTTCTGCATCATATGGAAATTCATGGTCTGGGCAGGAGCTCCGGTATAGTTAAAGGAAACCTTATAGGTTACACCCTGCTCAAAAGTAAGTCCCACATAAGAAAACTGGACATCCCATGCATTTCCACCAGGCTGTTCTACGGAAACACGTACGCCGTTATCGGTAATTTTTACATTACCTGCGGCACCGTTACCGGCGTTGATATAATTACTCCAGCTGTTCTTATTGGCACAAAGATTCGGGTCCTTCTCCTTTGGTTCTTCCGGAACCTCTTCCACCTTAGGGAAAACATAAGTACCGCCGGTAGCTTCCGTCATCATAACCTCTAAAAGGTCAGGTTCTGTAATTTCCAGTGTCGTACGGTCAAAAATTTCATACTCCGTTGCATTACCGTTATCCCACCAGAAACATTTGATACCGTATTTATAACAGGTATCCACGAAAAATCTTAACCAGGACATACGAGGCTTCAGATTGTCCTTATCTACTGCACCAAACTCACCGATAATTACCGGAGTTCCATTTTTTATAAAGTTTTCGTACATGTTATAAATATAGGACTCCAGGGTTGGTTTTCCGTTTGCCCAATCTGTCACATCCGGAGAAACTTCAGAAGTGAAATAATATGGCTGGTAAATATGCGTTTCCACAATCAGCTTATCTGCTACCGTATCTTCCGGTAAAACAAAATATTTTAACACATCTTTATTTGCACCTGCACAATAGGTATTCACAATCAGGCATCTGGTTGCATTCTTTTTGCCGGAGGCACGAACCGTATCTACAAATAACTGGTTCAGCTCGTTCGTAATTCTTCCTGCGTCTTCGCCCGGTTTGGTCCAGTTGCTTTCTTCGTCCAGCAACTCATTAAAGCCTTCAAATAAAAGTTTATCGCCGTACTCGCCAAAGCGTTCACTAACCTGCTCCCAGATTGCTTTAAACTTTGCCTTCTTAGTATCAATGCCGTTTTCAGAAGCCTTTAACCATCCTTTTTCACCGGTATCATGATGTACATTAATAATGCAATACATATCATTATCCAGCACATAATTCACTACTTCTTCTACACGGTCCATCCACTCTTTATCAATTACATTCGTGGAGGCATCCATGTGATTATACCAGGTTACCGGCACACGGACTGCATTAAATCCGGCTTCTTTGATACCGTCAATCATTGCCTTTGTGCTGTATGGGTTTCCCCAACTGGTTTCTGTCGTAAGCCCGGTTTGACCGGCTACAAAACTATCCAGGGAGTTACCAAGGTTCCATCCGATAACCATATCTGACACGATTTCCGTTGCTGTCGGCTTATGTACCGGCTTTGGCGCTTTTGTTGGTTCTGCTGCCTTGGTCGGTGCTTCCGTCGGAGCAGAGGTTGGTGTTTCCGTATTCTCTCCACCCTTTCCGCAGGCAAGCAGACTGCATCCAAGAGCAATTATAGTACCAAATAACAATGCATATTTCTTAAGTTTCATATTCAGACTCCTTTCCGCCACGGGATTCATTATCCTAATTATACCTATGAAACTACTATTTTTGTACCATACTTTTTTTACAAGGATGCGTCAAATTAAGAGATACCTACAGCAATGATATTGCATCAGAAATCGTCTTCTCGTAGGCTTCTTTTCCGTACTTATCTACTTCTGCCTTATTTTTTTCTCCGTGGGTTAAACAGCCGGCGCCTCCGATACAACCGCCGACACAGGCCATACCCTCAATAAAGTTTGCATCCAACACTTTTTTACTTTTCTTAAGTAATGCCATTTTACAGGCTTCAATACCATCACAAGCTACAGCCTTTAAATCAAAGTCTAAATTCTGCTCCTTCAGCGCCTGAACTACTGCATCGGACAACCCTCCGGAGCGTGCGAAAATACGGCCGAAATAAGAAGCATTATCAAGAACACCTTCTTCCAAAGACGTAATGTCAATGTCCTTACTGTCTATCAGCGCCTGCAGTTCTTCAAAGGTAAGCACTGCATCCACATATTCTTTTACATTTTCTAACTGTGCCTCTGCCTTTTTTGAAGTACATGGACCGATAAACACAACCTTGGCATTCTTAGTTGTATCCTTTATATATTTTGCCAGGACTCCCATTGGAGACATGTTGTGGGAAATATACGGTACCAGTTCAGGAAATGCCGACTTAATGTACTGAACAAAGGCC
>JAGAQI010000049.1 GCA_017622795.1 Lachnospiraceae bacterium | reverse complement strand
TTTTTAATTATTTTTTTGAATTATTTTAAAAGCATATATAATTCAACTAATTCAGCACTTTCCGGCCTAGTCCACATAGCACTGTTCTACCCGGAAACTGCCATCCTCGCCAATGAAAAGAAGCATATAGGAAGGCCGATGGTCTGCCTGTCTAGGCAGGGATAAACTTCCCGGATTTGCTACCAAAATGCCACCCTCTTCTTCCAAATACGGCACATGTGTATGACCAAATAAAGCAATTTTTGCTCCGCGCTGGACCGCTGCACTTCGAACAAAATCTTTTCTGGAATTTACATAATAGTAATGACCATGAGTCAGGAAAATGGGTACACCGTTTAATTTAATCATCCGTTCTCTGGGTAACTCGGAGTAAAAATCATTATTTCCCGCCACAAAACAACAGGCGCATTCCGCAACCACTTCAATATAGTCTGTGTCTCTTCCCACGTCCCCAAGGTGAATCAGCTGATCCAACGGTTTTACTCTCGGTAAAATTTTATCTAAATTGTCGGTCCGTCCATGGGTATCACTAATGACCAGTACTTTCTTTTCAGACATTGTTTAAAAACTCCTCTTTCATTGCCTTCAGTGCCTTAGCACGATGGCTGATTTGATTTTTTTCTTCAATAGAGAGCTCTGCTGTTGTTTTATCATATTCCGGAACCATAAAAATCGGATCATAGCCAAAACCGTTTTCTCCTCTGATTTCATATCCGATATAGCCCTCAATGGTAGCACGTTTCGTAATTGCCTTACCGTCGGCATCTGCCAGTGCAATAGCACAGACAAATCGTGCAGAGCGTTGTTCCTGAGGTACATCCTTTAATTTATCCAAAATATAGTTATTTTTAATATCATAGCTTGTATCCTCGCCTAAAAACCGGGCGGAATAGATACCCGGAGCTTTGTCCATGTAATCCACTTCCAAACCGGAATCATCTGCCATAGCAAGCTCGCCTGTCAATTTTGCAATGGCGGAAGCCTTAATAATTGCATTTTCTTCAAATGTAGTGCCGTTTTCTTCGATGTCTGCAGAAATTCCTGCTTCCTTTAAAGAAACCACTTCATAACCGGAATCTGCCATAATCAGACGGATTTCTTTCATTTTTCCTTCATTGGATGTTGCAAAAATAATTCGTTTCATCAGTTATTCTCCTCCATACGCTCATATGCAGTTAAAACAGCCTCATAAATTGCATAAGCTGCTGCCTGCAGTTTTTCCTCATCTTTCAATATCGCTAAATCTTTTTCATTGGACAAATATGCCGTTTCAATTAATACTACCGGCATAGTAGCACGTCGGACAATGTGCAGATCCTGCCGGTCAGAAAGACCTCTTTTTTTGGTTTCTAATGCCTCTGTCAATTTGTCCAGGCAAAGCTGTGCAAAACTCTTGGAATTAAACGCATCTTCCTGTCCCTGCAATGCATTATATATCATCTCCGTACCGCTTCTTTTCGTAGATTCTGCAGCGTTACAATGCCAGCTGATAAATAAATCAGCTTCCATTCCAAGAGCCAAATTTGCCCGTTCCTCTAATGTTGGATAAACATCCTCCGTTCTTGTACAAAATACAGTGATATCAGTATTTTGCTCCAACAAGTCCTTTAAGTACAATAGCAGTTTCAGTGCTATTTGAGATTCCTTCACACGATAGTTTTCTGCACCGGCACCCGGGTCCTTTCCACCGTGTCCCGCATCCAGCACTACAATTTTATCATATACTTCACTATATTTCTTCAGATGAATCAGATAATACTCTTCCTGTTCTGTCACTTCCGGAATATAGCATTTATCGAAGGTCATAGTAACCTCGGATGTGATTCCTTCCTCCGTTTCATACGCCAAAACCGAAAAATCTTTTAATGCTTCTTTTTCTTCAGGAGTACCAAAGAAAAGAGAATAATTCCACATCCGAAGCACCGAAGCCGCATGCAAATTCTCTTCTGCGCCATACAATTTAAAGGTAATCTGATAGTACGGAAGATTTTCTTCTATCTCCCAACCGGCAATACTTCCGGAAGGTTTTTCAATCAACACACATCTGTCACTGACTTTTTCCAAGAGCGCAGACATACTTTCCGGAGAAAGCATCTGCCAAACCTCCCACACCTGTTCTCCCGCGTCATGTCGGTCTTGTACTACCGATTCTACCGGGTATACAGTAACCTCGGGTATCATGGTTGGTGTTGCTTCCACATATAAACGTTCTTCCATCTGTGTGGCATCTCTTTCCTGATTCACCACATTATATTCTTCCTTATACCTAAGGGCAAACGATAATCCTATAACAAGCAGCATAACCGCAAAACTATATCCCGCTACTCTTCGTAATAATTTCTCTTCGTTCACAAATATATCCCCACTTTTCCAAAGCTCTTTTTCATAAACCCACATTTAGTATATACGAAGCTTGCAAAATTAACAAGATTTAAATATACTATTCTAAAGGGGATTTTCAATTAATAAAAAGGAGAACACTATGGAAGCTTTACAAATACCACTTACCCAAAAGGGCAGATATGTTACCAATCTTTTTTACTACAAATCATCCATAAGTCAGGTTTGCGGAAGTGTTTTGATTCTTCACGGCATGGCAGAACATCTTGGCCGATATCAGGATTTCATTCAAGCATTAACGCAGGAAGGATTTGATGTATATATCTATAACCACCGCGGGCACGGCACCGACAAAGAACTTGCAGATTTAGGTTATGTCGCAGATAAAAACGGTGCAAATATATTAGTACAAGATGCTTATAACGCATGCCGTTATATCAAAGAGAATGCACGTTGTAACCGGCTTGCAGTCTTTGGTCACAGTATGGGTTCTCTCATCCTGCGATGCCTGATGCAAACCTATGACGAAATGGATTGTGCCGTTGTCAGTTCTTCCACAATGCCGCCGGTTGCAGTTTCCAAAGCAGGAGCTTTCCTCGCCGATCTGTTGTCTTTCCTGCAAGGCTCAAAAAAACGCTCCAAGTTCCTGCAAAACGCAATGTTTGGCGGAAAAGCATATACTTCTCTTTGCAGCCGTACCTCCTACGACTGGCTGACCAGAAACAACGACATCATAGATAATTATATAAATGATCCCTATTGTGGTTTCCTTTGTACTACCAGCTTCTATGGTGATTTAGCAAAGCTTTCGGCTAAAGCGGCCTCCAAAAAAGGTATTGCTAAAACAAGAAAAGACCTTCCTGTTCTTTTTCTTGCAGGTAGCAAAGACCCTGTCGGCGGATATAGCACCCAAATCCTTCGTTTACAGCAACTCTTCACCAAACTGGGATTTACCAAAACGGAGATTACCCTTTACCCGGAAGACCGTCACGAAATATTAAACGAATTAAATGCCGCAGAGGTATATCAGGATATTTTCACCTGGCTACATGCAAATTTACAATAGTATATCACACACAAACCGCCTGCAGTGATAAGAGAACGCTGCAGGCGGCTTAATAATTAATCTTCCTTTTTTACAAATGGCTTCTTTGGTGGTTTCGGACCCATGAACTGATACAAGTATGTCTTTAACATACCATTATAAATCTTACGATTCTTTTCTGCTTTTCTACCGATATGTTTTTGCGCGTCTTCATAGCTTGTTATCACATAAAAAGACCAGGTATCCAATCTGGCAAAAGCCTCTCCGATTTCTTTATACAATGCCGGCATTGCCGCTTTTTCTTCCAAACGCTCTCCATATGGTGGATTGGTAATAACGAATCCATATTTTTTCGGATGATTTAACTGGTTTACCGGACGTTGTTGAAAATGAATATACCGGTCGACACCCGCCATTCTTGCATTTTGTCTGGCTGCTTTTACAATTTCTCCATCCAAATCATAGCCTTGAATATTCAATTCCACATCGGTACGGATTTTTGCTTTTGCTTCTTCCACCGCTGCAGGCCACATTTTCTTAGGTATATTGCTCCAGGTTTGTGCCAAAAATTCCCGGTTCTTCCCCGGTGCAATATTTGCACCAATCATCGCTGCTTCAATCGGTATCGTACCGCTTCCGCAGAATGGATCCACTAAAATACGGTCCTTATTCCATGGCGATAATAAAATTAATGCAGCTGCCAGCGTTTCTGTAATCGGTGCCTTACTGGTTAATTTACGATAACCACGCTTATGAAGAGATTCTCCGGAAGTATCGATTCCTACAGTAACCTCATCCTTTAAAATAGATACACGTACCGGATAATGCGCACCTGTTTCCTCAAACCAGTTCACCTGATAATGCTGCTTCATACGCTCAACCATAGCCTTTTTCATAATCGACTGAATATCAGACGGACTAAACAATTTACTTTTTACGGAATTTGCTTTGGTTACCCAGAACTTTCCGTCCACCGGAATAATGGTTTCCCACGGAATTGCCTTGGTTCCCTGAAAAAGCTCTTCAAAGGTTTCCGCATGGAAACTTCCTACTTTCCAGAGCACTCGCTCTGTTGTTCGCAAAAAAACATTTGCCCGGGCAAATGCGGTTGCGTCTCCGGCAAAGGTTACTTTACCGTCTTCCACCTGCACAATTTCATATCCCAAATCCAAAATTTCCTGTTTTAATACTGATTCCAAGCCAAAATGACAAGGACAAACAAATTCATATCGTTCCATTATATACTCCATTCTTCTGTTGCCTGATAGTTCCTATGTTACATTTTATAGGCTTTTCCCCGTTCCGTCAACCAAAGAAATTATTCATTTTCTTTTCATTTTACTTTTGGTCCTTTATAGGAAGAAATACCCCCGTATACATTTTTCACCTGAAACCCCTGATTATTTAAATCTCTGGCAGCACGAAGACTTGTATTGCCCCGATCACAATATAAAATAAGGTCAGACTGTCCAAACCGCATCTTACATTGCTTTGTCCAGTTTCTAAGTTGTACCATATTGTGTTGCAGTTCTCTATAAGGAATACAAATTGCTCCCGGAATATGCTCTTTCTGATACTCACTTCTGTCCCGCAAATCTATCAATAATCCGCGACCGTTTCCCCGTCGCCTGAAGATTTCTTCCGGCCGGATATTCTCAAATGACATTTCGAATCCTCCTAATAATAGATTCAATATAATATATTCTGCGTTTGGTTAAGGGTTCTTTTCCGTAAAGAAATCATGAGTTTTTCTTGTGTTTCCGGACTATTTCAAGTATAATGTAGACGTTATTTTAAAATACACGCATACTTAAGGAGATACATTCTTTATGAGCATATTAAACGTTGCCCATCTTTCCCACGGTTTTGGCGACCGGATGATTTATCATGACGTAACTTTCCGCCTGCTCAAGGGCGAGCATATTGGACTTATCGGTGCTAACGGCGAAGGAAAATCTACCTTTTTCAACATTATCACCGGTAAACTAATGCCGGATGAAGGTACCATTGAGTGGAACAAAAATGTCCGCGTAGGATATTTAGACCAGCACTCTGTTCTTACTGCCGGTATGACCATTCGTGATGCCTTAAAATCCGCTTTCAACTTTTTATTTGAAATTGAAGAAAAAATTAATGAAATCTATTGTTCCATGGGAGACGTGGATGAAGAAAAAATGGCAGAACTCATGGAAGAGGTAGGAACCCTTCAGGATTTACTGGAATCCCACGATTTTTATAACATTGACCCAAAGGTAGAAGAAGTCGGTCGCGCCCTGGGATTGGAAGATATCGGTCTTGATAAAGATGTAACAGAGCTTTCCGGCGGTCAACGTACCAAAGTTTTACTCGGCAAGCTTCTTTTGGAAAAGCCTGACA
This sequence comes from Lachnospiraceae bacterium, assembly GCA_017622795.1. Lineage (GTDB taxonomy): Bacteria > Bacillota > Clostridia > Lachnospirales > Lachnospiraceae > SIG299. The sequence goes on along the minus strand of JAGAQI010000049.1, from coordinate 2,911 downwards.
TCCTGCTTTTAGACGAGCCAACAAACTATTTGGATGTGCAGCATATCGAATGGTTGAAGAGATATCTGCAGAATTATGACAATGCCTTTATTTTAATTTCTCATGACATTCCTTTCTTGAATAGCGTAGTTAACTTAATTTACCACGTAGAAAATGGTGAAATCACCCGCTACGTGGGCGACTACGACAAATTTATGGAAGTATATGAAATGAAGAAGTCCCAACTGGAGGCTGCTTATAAACGCCAGCAACAGGAAATCAGCGAATTGAAAGATTTCGTTGCAAGAAATAAAGCCAGAGTTGCCACACGAAACATGGCTATGTCCCGCCAGAAGAAGCTGGATAAAATGGATATTATCGAACTTGCTCCGGAACGGGTAAAGCCTGAATTCAATTTCAAAGAAGCCCGTGCTGCCGGCCGTTATATTTTCCAGACAGAAAACCTGGTCATTGGTTATGATGACCCATTATCCACGCCGATTAACTTTTCCATGGAGCGCGGAGACAAGCTGGTATTTACCGGAGCAAACGGAATCGGTAAAACTACACTTTTAAAAAGTATTCTCGGATTGATTCCTGCTATTTCCGGCAAGGTAACTTTAGGAGATTACTTATACACCGGCTATTTTGAACAGGAAATGAGCGGCAGCCAAAATAACACCTGTATTGAAGAGCTTTGGCAGGAATTTCCGGCCTATACCCAGTATGAAGTACGTTCTGCTTTAGCTAAATGCGGTTTAACTACAAAGCATATTGAAAGTCAGGTACGTGTTCTCTCCGGCGGTGAACAGGCAAAAGTACGTCTTTGTAAGCTAATCAATAAAGAAACTAATGTATTGCTTTTGGATGAACCTACGAACCATTTGGACGTCGATGCCAAGGAGGAATTAAAACGAGCGCTAACTGTCTACAAGGGTAGTATCGTGTTAATATGCCATGAACCGGACTTTTACGAAAGTTTTGCGACCAAAGTCATTGATTGTTCTAACTGGTCAACCAAGCTATAATCACTTTTAAAATGACAAAATTATTAGAGGCTGTTTATAAGATTCTCATATTTCAGAGAACACTTACAACAGCCTCTTGCTTTTTATACTATAATTATTCTTTTGGATTATTTACAATACCGATAAATAAAGGTTGGTTATCCTGCCCTTTAATTACAAAGAGAAATGGTCGATCTAAAATGAAATCCATCTGCTCTTCCGGCGGCCTTGCTGCTCCGTAGGCAAGCATTACCGTGAAAGCGGCAGCTATACAGCCCTCTTCATCAATCATTACTCTTGCCGCATGTTTCGCTTCATCAATTGCCACACCTGTATCTGTTGTTAATGGCGTAAAATCCGATTCCGAAAAAGAAAATACATCCGTTACACCAAGCTTTTTCAGACCTTCAATTAAACTAAAATCTGAAACCACATCAAACTTTGGAATCGATTGATTCACAATCAAAAACTTCTTGTTTTCCCAAGCATAACCATCATAAATAAAATCCTGCACTTCTTTATCACTCAGCAAGCTTTCCGCTGTTACATCTTCATCCGGAAGAATCAAAACCATTTCCCCACTGTTTTCCAAACCTCTTGAAATAGCGCCGAAATTTTCTCCCCAGTAATAATTATCTGTACGGGTCTGATGCATAAATTCTATCTTTTTGTCGCCGGATGGTGCATGGAAAAGTTCCTCGGTATTATTTGCCTCATTAAACTCATTTTCCCATTTTGCACGAAAATAAACCGTTGTAGCAAGAGCAAGTATTGTAGCAGGATCCATCTCTACCTTGGAAGCCTGTTCTTCAAGCAGCCCGCCTGTCTGCTCATTCAGCCAGTCCTGTAGCATTTTATTATACTCGTTCGAGCCCATCGTACCACTAAACGAAGATGCATAATAATAATCCGCTAAAGCCTGCAATGTATCTTTATTATAGTTGATAGAATCACTCAGCCACGCAGAACTGGCCAGCAAACTTGTCACCGTACCATCGTCACAATAATTGGCATTCCAAAGAATGCAGGCATTATTTCTAAGCTCCTCTATAGACTCTGAACCAAGTAAGTCAAGAATTTGTTGTCTACTTTCACCATCTGTAGTTTCCGCAAGCATAGCCAATGCCATATACACATTTAAGGGAGAATAAACCCTGTTTTTTCCCATTGTATCCGATAGAAATTCTTGCATCGTAGACTCATAGAATTCTCTGATACCATTTTTGTATTCCTCATTTTCCGGTCTTTGCGCAGCAAGTGAAGCTTTCCATGACTGATATGCATCCTGCTCCATCGTAATGCCATCTGTCACAGGATACTGTACCATTTCAGGATAAACAGCTTTCACTAGACTTTCTGCAGTATTGTTTTTCTGTTGTTCCTTCACTTCCTTATCTGCTTCTTTTGTATCATCTTCCATAGGCATCTCCTTATCTTCTTCAGGGCTTAATGGATTCTCAGCTGCTATCTCATTATCCTTATGTACAATTTCTTCTTCAGCGCTGCATGCCGTCATGGATAAAATATTAACAGCAACCAGAAACAACGCCATATATTTTTTCCAATGTTTCATACTCGACCTCCTTGATTTAATGCTATGCTATATATTAGACGCAGATTATATCAAAAATGTTGCAAACAAAATAAAAAAACCTCAAAACATTTCTGCTTTGAGGTAAACGTACGTGAGAAGATTCGAACTCCCGACACCTTGGTCCGTAGCCAAGTGCTCTATCCAGCTGAGCTACACGTACACAAGGAACTATCTTTCGATAGTTCCTTTAAATGCCGGCGACCGGAATCGAACCGGTACGGGAGATTAGTCCCGCAGGATTTTAAGTCCTGTGCGTCTGCCAGTTCCGCCACGCCGGCATATTAGAAACCGAAGTTTCTAATAGTGGGACCAATAGGGCTCGAACCTATGA
>JAGAQI010000048.1 GCA_017622795.1 Lachnospiraceae bacterium | reverse complement strand
CGGAGCTTGTATTTCTTCACATCCTCCTTGCATGCCATGCCATTTAATAACTGTTCAACAATTTCCTGTTTTTCCTTGTCAGTGTATTTCTCTCCCTCTGCTTCATTCTGAGAGACTTCAATAAGAATTCTGTAGCTTTCCATATATGCAGCTTCATTCAGCAAAAACGATTTTGTTTCTTTCTTTTTCCCTTCCACCAATTCTGCCACGCTAACCCCCAGTTCGTTTGCGAGCATTGGGAGCACTGCATAATCCGGCATACTGCTACCATTTTCCCAGCGTGATACACTGCGGTTATGGACACCCAATCGTTCTGCCAACTGTTCCTGAGTTAGTTTCTTCTCTTTCCTTAATTTGGCTATGAATTTTCCGATATTTTCTTGATTCATTCAAAGCACTCCTTTCAGAAAAAGTTTAGCACAGCACCCTTTAAGTTAACACGACACAAAATGAGAATACCGCTTTATCTTACTAGTTTCTTCTTGCAAAGCTTAACCACACCATATATTCCATATCCAATTACGTATCCCAAGGAATTCAAAATCAAATCGTCAATATCCGATACCCTGTCATAAAATGGTAACTGTAGAATTTCGATACATAAGGAAAACCCACTGCCTGCCGCAATTACCTTCCACGAAGTGTCTAACTTTTTGTAAACAACCGGCCAAATTATTCCAATTGGAATAAACATAGCAGTGTTCCCGATGAAATTAAGTAACGCTTCCTTGAATACCGGATAATCAAACAAATAAACAAACGGCAATAAATTGATACGGAACGGAAACCAGTTTTCCTTATAAAACACCAACGGCAGAATCTTGCCGTCCACTTTACCGAATGGACAGAAAGTAAATCTGGCTACCACAAGCAAGCAAATGTATACCAGAAGCAATTGAAGTTCCCGTTTCCAATTAACGTGCTTTTGCTTTGTCCATACCACAGTTCTGACAATCAGCCAAAGCACCGTTATTAAAATCACCATAAGTGCATATGATATCTGAATCATACATTACTCCTTTACACTCCAAACCGGTATTCTTTCTCTTCCTTCTCATTGGCAATCAATCCAAAATGACTAATTACCAAATCCGCCACCTCATCCGGTTCTAATTTAGTATTATCAATTTTTAAATGATGCTCAAACCAAACTTCCTCCGGATCAGAGTTCAATTTGTGAAGGTCTGTATCCCGTAACAAGTTTGCCCTGCTCCATTCCACATCCCGCTTGGAAGCCTTCCGCTCCATGCGGTGAGGCGTTTCGTTCCTCTCCAACCGCTTTTGTAAATCCGCACTAAGCTCAACAAAGAAAAAGTTGCCTCCTGCTTCTTCAAACATCTTTGCCAGACTGTCTAAGTACTCTTTTTCCTGTGGCAGTTCAAAGGCGCACACATAGGTGAACAATAAATCCACGTTGTGCTTTACTGCCAGTTCAAAGGCAGTTTTTCTAAAATATGCATTGAACTCCTTTTGCGCCGGAGTTCCAAAACCAAAAATCCGATCTGAAATCTCAATGCTGTCGTGATTCATCATAAAATTATATTTCAGCTTGTCCCGAAGACTCTCTGCCACGGTCATTTTGCCCACCGCCTGAGGTCCGCAGACTACGATTAAGTTTGCCATACTATTCTCCCTCTTACCTGCCCGGGTAGCTGACTTCGTCACCCCAGCTAAGTACCTCTTCAAAAAATCCTTCCACATTCATCAATCCATAAGCCCACAAAAACGCCCGGTCTTTTTCGCTAAGTTCATGCAGTTCCTTCCAACAAACATTTTTGATGGACTGTTCTCTACCTTCCGGAACCTCCGGATCACTTCCCACAATGGCTTCCTGTTCTTCCGGAACGTCCACCAGGAAAACATATTCTGTGCTTCCGTTTTTGCAGTGCAGAGTGTTAAGCGGACGGACTATAGTGCCATCTAAACCACATTCTTCTTTTAATTCGCGCACTGCCGCTTCTTCCGGTGTTTCTCCTGCTTCAATGCCACCTCCCGGAAGTTCAAAAATGGTGCGGTTAAACCGGAACGTCTCTATCATTAAAATTTTTCTGCCACGGAGTACCATGGCCATACTTCTGTTACGCATATGTTTCTCCTACTTCTTTTCTTCCGATTGTACCCATTCCAATTCTTTTGCAGGCACAACAATATAATTTTCCGCACCTTCCCCAACACGCAGATACACATTATTGATTCCCGCCTGAATAATCGTTCTGGCACACAGAGGACAAGGTTTTGCCTTATGAATGGAATTATCTTCCGGATTCACACCTGTCAAATATAAATCGGCACCTATGGTCTGTTGTCTGGAGCAATTTAGCAGAGCATTTGCTTCCGCATGAATGGCACGGCATATTCCATAACCTTCTCCCTGATGCATGTCCCTTTCTATTCTTGGACATTTTCCCTTATCGCAACAATTTTCAAATCCTCTCGGAGCACCATTATATCCCGTTGAAATAACAACATCATCTTTTACAATAACGGCCCCATATTTTCTCTTGATACAGGTACTTCTATAGGCAAAAACTTCTGCACAATTTAAATAAGTGTCAATCTTACTGATCCGTTCTCCCTTTTGCGGTTTAACCATAGTTCCTTCCTCCTCAATACCACTTTACTTTCATCACAAAATTTTTGGCATTAGCAAAGCCTGCTTTACCATAAAAGTTTTCATGCATTTCATCTTTTACTGCCTGCAGTTCCATACATGATGCACCCGCTTCCTTGACTTTTGATTCCAGTGTAGCAAGAAGAAGACTTCCTAAGCCTTTGTTTTGATACGAATGTGCAATCACAATTTCTTCTAATGTGTAACCTACGATATCATCGTATTGCTTGAAATATCCCATAGCAAAACCACACACATGGTCATCATTGTCTCTCATAATAAGTGAAAAAGAATCATCAATGGTTAATACTTGTTTTATT